>DASXRW010000428.1:0-3848 GCA_036506355.1 Burkholderiales bacterium | reverse complement strand
GTGCGCTACGCGCAGGAATTCGGGGTCAGGACCGCAATTAATTCCGGTCCTGACCCCGAATTATTGGTCGCATGAGGATCGTCGTCATCGGCAACGGCATGGTGGGCCAGCGCTTCCTGGAGCAGCTGGTGTCCCGCGGCGGTGACTTCGACATCACGGTGTTCTGCGAGGAGCCGCGGCCGGCATACGACCGCGTGCAGCTCACGAGCTTTTTCTCCGGCAGGACCGCGACCGACCTCAATCTCGCACCGCGCAAATTTTTTCAGGACAGCAAAGTCACCCTGCGACTGAACGACGCCGTGCTCGCGGTCGACGCGCAGCGCAAAGTCGTGCGCTCGGCGCGCTACCGCGAGGTGCCGTACGACAAGCTGGTGCTGGCCACGGGCTCCTATCCGTTCGTGCCGCCGGTGTCTGGGAAGGACCGGCGCGATTGCTTCGTGTATCGCACGATCGAGGACCTCGAGGTCATCACCGCCACCGCGCGGCGCTCGAAAGTCGGCGCGGTCATCGGGGGCGGCCTGCTCGGCCTGGAAGCGGCGAAGGCGCTCCAGGACCTCGGCCTCGAGACGCACATCGTCGAGTTCGCGTCGCGCCTGATGGCGGTGCAGCTCGACGATTCCGCCGGGCGGCTCCTGCGCCGCAAGATCGAGGCGCTCGGCGCACGGGTCCACCTGCAAAAGAACACGAAGGAGATCGTCGACGGCAGTGAGCGCCGGCAGCGGCTCGTGTTCGCCGACGGCACGCATCTGGAAAGCGATCTCATCGTCTTTTCTGCCGGCATCCGACCGCGGGATGAGCTCGCGCGCGCCGCGGGCCTCGCTGTAGGCGAGCGCGGCGGCGTGCAGATCGACTCGCGCTGCCGCACCAGCAACCCCGACGTTTATGCGATCGGCGAATGTGCCTTGTGGCAGGGCCGCATCTTCGGGTTGGTGGCACCGGGCTACCAGATGGCCGAGGTGGCGGCGCGCAACCTGCTCGGCGAGGACGTACAGTTCTTGGGCGCGGACATGAGTACCAAGCTCAAGCTCATGGGCGTCGACGTCGCTTCGATCGGCGACGCGCACGGCGCGACGCCGGATGCGCTGAACTACGTCTTCACCGACGAGGTGGCCGGCGTCTATAAGAAGCTCGTCGTCTCGCCCGACCGCAAGCATGCGCTGGGCGCGATCCTGGTCGGCGACGCCTCCGATTACGGGGCGCTCCTCCAGCTCACGATCAATGGCGTGCCGCTGCCCGAGCATCCGGAGGAGCTGATCCTTCCGCTGCGCACAGGAGGCGCCAAGGGTATCGGCGTCGACGCATTGCCGGACTCGGCGCTCATCTGCTCCTGCAACAGCGTCTCGAAGAGTCAGATCTGCGATGCAGTGAAGGCGGGCTGCACGACGCTCGGCGCGCTGAAGAAAGCCACCAAGTGCGCGACGAGCTGCGGCGGCTGCGGGCCGCTCGCCAAGTCGCTCATCGACCTGCAGTTAAAAAAGCAGGGCGTCGCGGTCACCAACCACCTCTGCGAGCACTTCGCGCATTCACGGCAGGAGCTCTTTCACCTGGTGAGGGTGAACGGCATCCGCACGTTCGATGAGCTGATCGCCCGGCACGGCAAGGGCAAAGGCTGCGACATCTGCAAGCCCGCGGTCGCGTCGATCCTCGCCTCGTGCTGGCACGAGATGGTCCTCAAGCCCCGGCACGCGCCGCTCCAGGACACCAACGACCACTTCCTCGCCAACCTGCAGAAGGACGGCACCTACTCGATCGTGCCGCGCGTTCCCGGCGGCGAGATCACGCCCGACAAGCTGATCGTGCTGGGGGAAGTGGCGAAGCGCTACGGCCTGTATACGAAAATCACCGGCGCCCAGCGCATCGACCTCTTCGGCGCGCGCGTCGAGCAGCTGCCGCTTATTTGGCAGGAACTCATCAATGCCGGCTTCGAGTCGGGCCATGCGTATGGCAAGGCGCTGCGCACGGTGAAGTCCTGCGTCGGCAACACCTGGTGCCGCTACGGCGTGCAGGACTCGGTGACGATGGCGATCAACATCGAGAACCGCTACCGCGGCCTGCGCGCGCCGCACAAGATCAAGATGGCGGTGTCGGGCTGCACGCGCGAATGCGCCGAGGCGCAGGGCAAGGACGTCGGCGTCATCGCCACCGAGAAGGGCTGGAACCTCTACGTCTGCGGCAACGGCGGCATGAAGCCGCGGCACGCCGACCTGCTCGCGACCGAGCTGGACGACACGAGGCTCATCCAGTACATCGACCGCTTCCTCATGTTCTACGTCCGCACCGCCGACCGGCTGCAGCGCACCAGCGTCTGGCTCGAGAACCTGGAAGGCGGCATCGACTACCTGCGCCAGGTGGTTTGCGAGGATTCGCTGGGCATCGGCGCCGAGCTCGAAGCCGACATGCAGCGGCACGTCGAGAGCTACGAGTGCGAGTGGAAGCAGGCCATCGCGACGCCCGAGATCCTCAAGCGCTTCCGCCACTTCGTGAACAGCGACGCGCCCGACCGCAACGTGATCTTCGTCGCCGAGCGCGGCCAGATCCGGCCGGCGCGTCCCGAGGAAAAAGAACTTGAGCCGGCATGAGCTCGCCGTCTGCCGGTTGGACGACATCGTTCCCAACACCGGCGTGTGCGCGCTGGTGGGCGAGGAGCAGGTCGCGGTGTTCCGGGTGGGCGATGAGATCCACGCCGTCGGCAACCGCGATCCCTTTTCCGGCGCCAGCGTCCTCTCGCGCGGCATAGTCGGCGACCTCAAGGGCGAGCTGGTCGTCGCCTCGCCGCTCTACAAGCAGCACTTCAGCCTCGCGAGCGGCCGCTGCATCGAGGATGCGGCGGTGCAGATTCCGGTCTACGCCGCGCGCGTCGAAGACGGGTTGGTGCTCGTCGAGCCGCGGCGCGAGGTCGCCACGACGTGCTGCTACTGTGGCATCGGCTGCGGCGTGCTCGCGAGGCTCGCCAATGGCGCGATCGAATCGGTGCGCGGCGATCCTGCGCATCCCGCCAATTTCGGCCGGCTGTGCACGAAGGGCATGTCGCTGCATAAGGCCGATCCTTCGTTCCGCGGGCTTTTTCCGGAGATCCATAACGAAAGAGCGACCTGGGACCGGGCGCTCGCCTTCATCGCCGAAAGAGTCCGCGCAACCATCACCCGGCACGGGCCCGATGCCATCGGCTTCTATGTCTCCGGGCAGTTCCTGACCGAGGACTATTACGTCTTCAACAAGCTCGCCAAGGGACTGATCGGCACGAACAACATCGACACCAATTCGCGCCTGTGCATGGCGTCGGCCGTGGCGGGGTACAAGCAGACGCTGGGGGCTGATGCGCCGCCCGCCTGCTACGAGGACGTAGACGCGGCCGAATGCCTGTTCATCGCGGGCAGCAATACCGCGTGGGCTCATCCCGTGCTCTTTCGCCGCATTGAACAGGCGCGCCCGCGCCATCTGATCGTGGTCGATCCGCGCAGGACCGAGACCGCGCGCGCGGCGACGCTGCACCTGCAGATCGCGCCCGGCACCGACGTCGCGCTCTTCAACGGCATGCTGCACGTGATGCTGCGCGAGGGCTGGTGCGATGAGCGCTACGTTAACGCGCACACCGAGGGCTTTGCCTCGGTCCAGGCAACCGTGAAAACATTTACGCCCGCGGCGACTGCCGCGCTGTGCGGTGTTGCCGAGCACGAGATCGTGGCGGCGGCGAGGCTCTTTGCCACGTCGAAGGCCACGCTGTCGCTCTACTGCCAGGGGTTGAATCAGTCGGCGAGCGGCACGGCGAAGAACGTGGCGCTGATCAATCTGCACCTCGCTACTGGCCAGATCGGAAAGGCGGGCGCGGGGCCGTTCAGCCTCACCGG
>DASXRW010000427.1:0-7685 GCA_036506355.1 Burkholderiales bacterium | reverse complement strand
CGCTCGTAGCCATGGCGTGGCTTCTCATCGACACCGAATACCACTACCACCTCGCGCTGCAGCTCGGGGTCTTCCTGCCCGGCATGTTCATCGGCTGCCTTTTCTGCCACGGCGAGCTCTACCGCACGCGGCCGGCGCCGCGGCATCTCACGGCGTTCTACCTCACGATCTCGGCCGGCGGTGCACTCGGCGGGCTACTGGTCGCGGTGGTCGCGCCGCTCGTGTTCACCGGCTACTTCGAGCTCGGCGCGGGCCTCGCGGCGCTCGCGGTGCTCGCCGTGCTGCGCTTCATCACGATCGGCCGGGTGGCTTACGTCCTCAGCCTGCTGGTGCTGCTCGGCGTTGGCGCCTGCGCCACCTATGACGGCTTTCGCCACCAGCGCGATGTCCGCGTCGCCGTGCGGAGTTTCTATGGTGTGCTGCGCGTGAAGGAGTACGGCGTGCCGGGCGAGGATTCGCACCTGCGGCGCCTGGTGCACGGCACGATCATGCACGGCGAGCAGTACCTGAGCGATGCGAACCGCCGCATGCTGACGACCTACTACACCGAGACCTCGGGCATCGGCGCGGCGATCCATGCGAAGGAGGACCATCCGGTGCGCGTCGGCGTGATCGGCCTGGGCACCGGCACCATCGCCGCGTACGGCCGCGCGGGCGATGTCTATCGCTTCTACGACATCGACGCCAACGTCATTCACATCGCGCACAGCGAATTCACTTTCCTCGACGACAGCGCGGCACGCACCGAGACGGCGCTCGGCGATGCACGCCTCACGCTCGAGCGCGAGCCGCCGCAGGGCTTCGACGTGCTCGCGGTGGACGCCTTCTCGAGCGACGCGATCCCGGTGCACCTCATCACGCGCGAGGCGCTGCAGGCGTATCTGCGCCACATGAAGCCCGACGGCATCATCGCGTTCCACGTCTCCAATCGCTTCCTCGACCTGATCCCGGTGGTGGCGCGCCTGGCAGCAGAGTTGAAGCTGCATGCGGTGCTGATCTCGGACGATCCGGAAGACGAGGACAAGACCATCCGCTCGCGCAGCGACTGGGTGCTGGTGTCACGCGATCCGCAGGTGCTCGAAGCGGACGCCATCGTGGAAGCGGGTGCCGCACCGGCCGAGGACCGCCCGGGATGGCGCACCTGGACCGACGACTACTCCAACCTGATCCAGATCCTCAAATGAAAGGGGCGCTGCAGCAGGAAGAACAGGCCGAGATCACGCGCTGATCGGTTTGTCGCCGAAGAAAGCGAGCAGGCGCTCGGCCAGCACGGCGGGCTGCTCCTCCGGAATGAAATGGCCGCACTCCGGGATCGCGCCGCCGGTAACATTTGACGCGATGGTGCGCAGGGACTCCAGCGGCTCCTCGCCGCGGCCGCGGGCCTCGGCCCTGGCGCCGCCCAGTGCGAGCACCGGCATGGCCAGGCGGAATCCGGAATCCACGAGCGCGCGGTTGTCCGCCTTGACCTGCGGCAGGCTGCGGTAGTACTCGAAGCCGGCGCGCATCGCGCCGGGTTGGGTGTAGGAGCGCAAATACTCGTCGATGTCGGCATGCCCGATGGCGCCGCGCTGCCAGCAGAACTCGCGATAGAACCAGCCCAGGTACTCACGCTCGCGTCCCGCGACGAGGGCCTCGGGCAACTCCGGCGTCATGTGGAAGGCGTGGTGCCAGCGCCTGCCGCCCTGCGAGATGTCGGGCCCGATGCCCGGGATCGTCACATCCAGGATCGCGAGCGTCCGGACCGATTGCGGCGCCGCGCGGGCGAGCGCGAAGGCGCAGGGCCCGCCGAAGTCGTGTCCGACGAGATGAGAAGGCCCGAGGTCGAGCTGTTGGCACATCTCCCGCAGGTCCGACGCGATGCTCTTCTGGTCGTATCCGTCCGCCGGTCGCGAGCTTTCTCCCAGCCCCGGCAGGTCCGGCGCGACGAGCCGGTAACGATCGGCAAGCAGCGGGATGAGCTTGCGCCATTCGTACCAGGTCTGCGGCCAGCCGTGCAGCAGCACGACCGGGATGCCCGAGCCGGCGGTGACGACGTGCAGCGCTACGCGCGTGAGGCGCAGCGTCTGATGCTCGGCTGGTAGGGGATGACTCGGCAATCGGTCAGACCACGGCGCCTTCGTGCTCGTCGCGCCGGCCGGCCTTGCGCCCAGGCTTGACGAATTGATCGCGCTTCGCGCCGAACCACATGACGAGCGGGCTCGCGACCAGCACCGAGGAGTAGATCCCGAACAAGATGCCGATGGTCAGCGCGAGTGCGAAGTAGTGCAGCGCCTGGCCGCCGAACACGAGCATGGTGGTGACCATCATCTGCGTGCAGCCGTGGGTGATGATGGTGCGCGAGATGACGCCGGTGATGGCGCTGTCGATCACTTCGCGCGTGCTCGCCTTGCGCATCTTGCGGAAGTTCTCGCGCACCCGGTCGAACACCACCACCGATTCGTTCACCGAGTAGCCGAGCACCGCGAGCACCGCCGCGAGCACCGGCAGCGAGAACTCCCACTGGAAAAAGGCGAAGAAGCCCAGGATGATCACCACGTCGTGCAGGTTGGCGATGATCGCGGCGAGGCCGAAGCGCCATTCGAAGCGCATCCACAGGTAGAGCACGATGCCCACCGCGGTGACGAGCAGCGCGAGCGCGCCGTATTCGGCGAGCTCGCGTCCGACCTGCGGGCCGACGAACTCTACGCGGCGCAGCTCCGCGCTCGCGTTCTCCTCCTTGAGGATGGCAAGCACCTTCTGGGACAGATCCGCGGTCGATTGATTTTTCTCCAGATGCATGCGGATCAGCACCTCGCGCGAGGAGCCGAAGTTCTGCGCCTCGGCCTTGTAGCCGGCGCGGTCGAGCGCGCGCCGGATGGCGTCGACGTTGGCCGGCTCCTTGTAGCCGACCTCGATCAGCGTGCCGCCGGTGAACTCGATCGAGAAGTTAAGCCCGCGGTGCGCGAGGAAGAACACCGCGGCGATGAAGGTGATCAGCGATATGACGTTGAAGATCAACGCATAGCGCATGAAGGGGATGGTGCGGCGGATCTTGAAGAATTCCATCTAGCTCATTTCCACGCGGTATCGCCGATGTGCAGCCGGTGCACACGGCGCCGATGCCCGTAGGTCAGGTTGACGATCGCGCGCGACACCGTCACCGCCGAGAACATCGAGGTCAGGATGCCCAGACAGTGCACCACGGCAAAGCCGCGCACCGGCCCTTGGCCGAAGATGAGCAGCGCCAGCCCGGCGATCAGCGTGGTGACGTTGGAGTCGAGGATCGTGCCCCAGGCGCGTTCATAGCCCGCGGCGATCGCCGCCTGCGGCGTGGCGCCGCCGCGCAGCTCCTCGCGGATGCGTTCGTTAATGAGCACGTTGGCGTCAATCGCCATGCCGAGCGTCAAGGCGATCGCCGCGATGCCGGGCAAGGTGAGCGTCGCCTGCAGCAGTGAGAGCAGGGCGATGAGCAGCAGCAGGTTGACGGCGAGCGCGAGCGAAGAGATGAGCCCGAACACCAAGTAGTAGATCGACATGAAAACCACGATGGCGGTGAAGCCCCACAGCGTGGCGTGGAAGCCCTTGCTGATGTTGTCGCGGCCGAGGCTCGGGCCGACGGTGCGCTCCTCGATGATCTCCATCGGCGCGGCGAGCGAGCCCGCGCGGATGAGAAGCGACAGGTCGCGCGTCTCGTTCGGCGTGAAGGCGCCGGTGATCTGGAAGCGGCTGCCGAACTCGCTCTGGATCGTCGCCACCGAGATCGCCTCGCCCTTGCCCTTCTCGAAGAGGATGATGGCCATCAGGTGCTTGACGTTCTCGCGCGTCACCTGGCGCATGGTGCGGCCGGCGGCGTCGTCGAGCTCGACCGCTACCGCCGGCCGCTGGTCCTGATCGAAGGTCGCCTGCGCGCCGATGAACTGGTCGCCGGTGACGTAGACCTGCTTCTTCACCGGGGTCTGGCCGATGCTGCCGTCGCGCCGGCGCTCCGGGAACACGTCGACGCCGAAGGTCGAGCCCGAGCGCATCGCCTCTTCGTCGACCAGGCGCACTTCGAGCGTCGCGGTGCGGCCGAGGATCTCCTTCGCGCGCGCGGTGTCCTGCACGCCCGGGAGCTGCACCACGATGCGGTCCGCGCCTTGCTGCTGGATCACGGGCTCGGCGACGCCAAGCTCGTTCACGCGCTTGTGCAGGGTCATAATGTTTTGCTGAAGGGCGGTCTCCTGCACGCGCTTTTGGAAATCGGGCTTGACCGTGGCGACGAGCAACAGGTTCTGGCCGTCGTCGCGCTCGGCGAGCGTGAGATCGGGGACGTTATTCAGAATGAAGGCGCGCGCCTGCTCGCGCGTCGCCGGTTCGCGGAAGCGGATGCGGATCGCCTGGCCTTCGCGCGAGACGCCGCCGTGCCGGATGTTCTTCTCGCGCAATTGACTCCTCAAGTCGCCCGCGAGGTTCTCCACGCGCTTGGTGATGGCGGCCGCGGTATCCACCTGCAAGAGGAAATGCACGCCGCCGCGCAGGTCGAGGCCGAGGTACATCGGTAGCGCATGGATCGCGGTGAGCCAGTTGGGCGACGCCGAGAGCAGGTTCAGAGCCACTGAATAGCTGCGGTCGTTCGGATCGGGATTTAACCCGCGGTCGATGACGTCCTTGGCGCGCAGCTGCGTGTCGGTATCGGCAAAGCGCACGCGCACGCCGATCGCATCCACCACCGTCCCGGTGTAGGGAACATTTGCCGCCTGGAGCGCCTGCTCGACGCGGCCGAGCAGGCCGAAGTCGACTTTCACGGTCGACTTGGCGCTCGACACCTGCACCGCCGGCGACTCGCCGAAAAAGTTCGGCAGCGTGTAGAGGAACGCCGCCGCGATCACCAGGGCGATGAGCGCGTACTTCCAGGTCGGGAAGCGGTTCACTGCAGGGTCTTCAGCGTTCCCTTCGGAAGCGGCACCTGCACCGCCGAGCGCTGCAGCACGATCTCGATGTTCGGCGCGATCTCGACCGTCACGTACTGCTCGCCGAGCTTCGTGATCTTGCCGACGACGCCGCCCGCCGTCACCACCTCGTCGCCTTTCTGCAGCGCCTCGATCATCGCCTTCTGCTCCTTGGCGCGCTTCATCTGCGGGCGGATCATCAGGAAGTAGAGCAGCACGAACATCAGGATGATCGGCAGGAAGCCGATGAATCCCGCGTCGCCGCCGCCGATGGCCTGTGCGTAGGCTGGTGAGATGATCACTGCGGATCCTCTTCAGGAAACTGAGCGGATTGCTCGGGGGAAAGCGCGAAATTATAGCGGTTTCGCTCTGCGAGCAGCCGCTCGGCGACTGCCGGGAGGCTGCCGGCCTCGATCGCCGCGCGCAGCGTGCGCATCAGCTCCTGGTAGTAGTGTAGGTTGTGCAGCGTGTTGAGACGCGCGCCGAGGATCTCGTTCGTTTTTTGCAGATGGTAGAGATAGGCGCGCGTGAAATGCCGGCAGGTATAGCAGGCGCAGCGCTCGTCGAGCGGGCTCGTGTCGTCGCGGTGGCGCGCGTTGCGGATCCTGAGATTGCCGTAGCGCGTGAAGAGCCAGTCGTTGCGCGCGTTGCGCGTGGGCAGCACGCAGTCGAAGAGATCGATGCCCGCCGCGACCGCTTCGATCAGATCTTCCGGCGTGCCCATGCCCATGAGGTAGCGCGGCCGATCTTCGGGCAGGCGCGTGCCCGCGAGAATGCGCCGGCGGTCCTCTTTCGGCTCGCCGACCGCGAGCCCGCCGATGGCGTAGCCGTCGAAGCCGATGTCGACCAAGCGCTGGACCGACTGCGCGCGCAGCTGCGGATGGACGCCGCCTTGAACGATGCCGAAGAGGGCGTTCGCGCTTTTCCATGCGCTTTTGGACCGTGCGGCCCAGCGCATCGAGAGCTCCATCGACTGCTCGGCTTCCGCCTCGGTCGCCGGATACGGCGTGCATTCGTCGAACACCATGGCGATGTCGGCGTTGAGCACCTGCTGTATGCGCATCGACTCCTCGGGCGTGAGAAACAGGCGATCGCCGTTGATCGGCGAGGCGAAATGCACGCCTTCCTCGGTGATTTTGCGCAGCGCGCCGAGGCTGAAGACCTGGAAGCCGCCGGAGTCCGTGAGGATCGGTCCGTCCCAGCCCATGAAGCGGTGCAGGCCGCCATGTCTGCCGATGACCTCGAGCCCCGGGCGCAGCCACAGATGAAAGGTGTTGCCGAGCACGAGCTGCGTGCCGATGGCGCGCAGCTCCTCGGGCGCCATGGCTTTCACCGTGCCGTACGTCCCGACGGGCATGAAAGCAGGGGTGTCGACGCGCCCATGCGCGAGCTCGAGCAGGCCGCGGCGCGCGGCGCCATCGCGATGCGTGAGGGTGAACTTCATCGCTCGATCAGCATGGCGTCGCCGTACGAAAAGAAACGGTAACGGCGCTCGACAGCGTGCCGGTAGGCGCGCAGCATGTTGTCGCGGCCGCCGAACGCGCACACCAGCATCAAGAGCGTCGATTTCGGCAAATGGAAATTGGTGAGCAGGCGATCGACCACCCGGAACTGGTAGCCAGGGTAGATGAACAAGTCCGTTTCCCCCGAATTCGCGCCGCTGGCCGCGGCGCTCTCCAGCGCACGCAGCGTGGTGGTTCCGACGGCGAGCACGCGTCGCCCGGCGAGCGCCTGCAGCGTTTGGTCCGGGATGCTGTAGCGCTCGCGATGCATGCGGTGCGCCTCGACTTCGTCGCCGCGCACCGGCTGGAAGGTGCCGAAGCCCACGTGCAAGGTTAGCTTGGCGATGCGGGCACCGCGCGAGCGCACGCGTTCAAGCATCGCGGCATCGAAGTGCAGGCCCGCAGTGGGCGCCGCCACGGCACCGGGATTGGCGGCGTACACGGTCTGATAGCGTTCCGCGTCGGCGGCATCCGGTGGGTGCGTAATGTAAGGCGGCAAAGGCACGGTGCCGTGGCGCTCGAGCACCTCGTTGATATCGGCGGAGAACCGAACGCGATAGAGCTCGCCTTCGCGGCCTTCGACGGTGGCACGCGCATCGCCGATCAGCACTTCGGTGCCCGCCTTCGGCGCGTGCCCGGCGCGCATCAGCGCGAGCGCCTGGCGATCGCCGAGCGCGCGCTCGACGAAGAGCTCGACCTGCCCGCCGCTCGGCTTGCGCCCGAAAAGACGCGCCTTGACGACGCGCGTGTCGTTGAGCACTACGGTGTCGCGCTCGTCGACGAGGCCGGGGAGCTCTGCGAAGAGCCGGTCGTGCAGCGCGCCGCGCGCATCGATGTGCAGCAGCCGGCTCGCGGTGCGTTCGGCGGCGGGGTGCTGGGCAATGAGCTCGGCGGGCAGTGCATAGTCGAACTCGGAGACGAGCATCCGCGGGAATTATAATTTCGCCGCCTATAGCGCATTGCAAGCCGCGCATTGGGCCGGAATGGCGGAACCGGCAGACGCAGCGGACTCAAAATCCGCCGGTGGCAACACCATGAGAGTTCGAGTCTCTCTTCCGGCACCAGCACACTGCTAAAAAGTGTCCCCTAGAGGGAATTCTCTCTGGACACTGGGGGGTGCGGGGCGTAGGCTTTTTTGCGCCCAAGGGCATAGAGGGCATACAGGGGGAGGGGTCATGGCGAAGGCGCAGATCAGGGTTCTGCCTTCGGCGAAAAACACGGTGATGGTGGTCGACGACCAGTCGACCGGCCGCGCGATTCTCGAGCAGGTGGTGCG
>DASXRW010000426.1:0-4138 GCA_036506355.1 Burkholderiales bacterium | reverse complement strand
CCGGATCGAGTCCGGCATCGACGCCGTGCACGTGCCGTATGCGGGCGGCGCGCCCGCCACCACCGCGCTGATGGCGGGGCAGGCCGACGTGCTGTTCGACCTGGTGCGCACGCGCGTGAAGACGGGCGAGGTGCGCGCGCTCGCGATCACCGGCGAGGTGCGCGACCCGGATCTGCCGGAGGTGCCGACGATCGGCGAAGCCGGCTTCCCCGCGGTCACCTCGACTTCGTTCACCGCGATCGTGGCGCCGCCGGGGACGCCGAAGGCGCTCGCCGCGCTCCTCAACTCGAGGTTGAACGAACTGCACCAGTCGCCCGAGTTCCAGGCGCGGATGAAGTCCTTCGGTCTCGTGCCGAAGGCGAGCACGCCCGAGGAGTTCGCCGCCTATGCGGCGCGCGAGCGCGAGAAATGGGTGCGGGTCGTGAAGGCTTCGGGCGCGAAGCCGGGCTGAGCATGGCGCGCCTTGCCGCCGCCTTCGGTTCCTCGCACAGCGTGATGCTCGCCTCGACGCTCGAGGACTGGCTCACCGGTTTTCGCGAGAGCGACCTGCGCATGCCCTATTTCGACGACGAGGGGCACCGCTGCTCGTATGACGATCTGCTCGCGCGCGCGCCGGCGGATGCGGAGAAGCACATCACCACGGACCTGACCACCGCGCGCTTCCACGAGGTGCAGCAGGCGATGCAGCGCATGAAGGCCGAGATCGCGTCCGCGAAGCTCGATGTCCTGGTCGTCGTCGGCGACGATCAGTACGAGCTCTTCCGCGACGAGCACATGCCCGCGATCGCGCTGTACTACGGTGAAACCATTCGAAACGCCGCGCGCAAGCCGGTGGCCGAAGGCGACTGGTACCGGCGCGCGCAGATGCGGCGGCTGGAAGAAGATCGCGAGGTTGACTACCCGTGCCATCGGGCCCTCGCGCTGCATCTCATCGACGCGCTGATCGAGCGCGAGTTCGACGTCTCGGCGCTCTCCGCCCTGTCCGGTACCCAATACGAAGGCCACGCCTACTCTTTCGTGCACCGCTGGTACCTCGCGGGCTCGCCGCTGCCGATCGTTCCCGTGTTCCTCAATACCTACAACCCGCCCAACGCGCCGCTGCCGAAGCGCTGCGTGAAGCTGGGCGCGGCGCTGAAGGAAGCGATCGCCGGCTATCCAGAGGATCTGCGCATCGGCGTGCTCGCTTCCGGCGGGCTCAGCCACTTCGCCGTCGACGAGCCGATGGATCGCGCCATCCTCGATGCCCTGCGCAGAAAGGACCACGACTTCCTCGCGGCGCTCGATCCGCGGAAACTCAAGGCCGGCAGCTCCGAGATCCGCAACTGGCTGGTGGTCGCGCGCGCCGCCGCCGAGCTCGATCTCTCCTGGGTGTCCTACACGCCCGCCTATCGCACGCCGGCGCTCACCGGCACGGGACTGTGCTTCGCGCGATGGAGCTAGAGCGCCCGCCGTTTCGCGCCGATCATGTCGGCAGCCTGCTGCGTCCGCCCGAGCTGCGCAAGGCGCACGAGGAGGCGCTCGCCGGCCGCTTCCCTGCCGATGAACTGCGCGCGCTGCAGGACCGCTACATCCGCGACGCGATCGCCATGCAGGAAGCGATCGGCCTGCACTCGATCACCGACGGCGAATTCCGGCGCAGCTCCTTCCACGCCGACTTCATCGGCAAGCTCGAGGGCGCCCGTTCCGCGGGCAGCAACGCGCCGGGCTCGGGCGGCCAGTTCGGGCCGCGCGCCTTCGAGGTCACCGGCAGGCTGAAGCGGTCGCGGCCGATCGAGCTGGATGGCTTTCGCTTCTTGCGAGCACAGACCAAGCGCACGCCGAAACAGACCATCCCGTCGCCGACCATGCTGTTGCGCGGCGGGCGCGACGCGGTGAGCCGCGAGGCGTATCCCGATCTCGCCGAATTCCACGCCGACATCGCCCGCGTCTACCGCGAGGAGCTGCGCGAGTTGGGCGAGGCGGGATGCACTTACGTCCAGCTCGACGACACGAACTTCGCCTACCTCTGCGATCCGAAGCTGCGCGAGACGTTCCGCCGCTTGGGCCACGACTCTCCCATGCAGTTCGCACGCCTGATCAATGCCGTGCTCGCTGCGCGTCCCGCCGGCATGACGGCCGCGATTCACATCTGCCGCGGCAATTCCGCGGGGCAGTGGGCCGCCGAGGGACCATACGAACCCATCGCCGAGGTGCTGTTCAACGCGCTCGACGTCGACGCCTATTTCCTGGAATACGACGACGCGCGCTCGGGCGGCTTCGAGCCACTGCGCTTCTTCCCGCGCGCGGCGAAGAAGAAGATCGTGCTCGGCCTGGTCAGCTCGAAGCACGGCGAGCGCGAGGCCAAGGATGTCCTGCGCCGGCGCATCGATGAGGCGGCGCGCTACGTTCCGTTGGAAAAGCTTTGCCTCAGCCCGCAGTGCGGCTTTGCCAGCACGTTCCGCGGCAATCCGCTTGCCGAGAGCGATCAGCGGCGCAAGCTCGGGCGCGTGGTCGAGGTCGCGACCGAAGTCTGGGGTAGCGCCCGGTGAGAGCCTTGGTGCTTGCGGTGGCGCTCGCGGCGCTGCCGTGCTTCGGCGCGGAGCCCTTCGAGCCTTACGAAGGCCAGCCGGGCAAGGATGTGGTCTGGGTGCCGACGCCGCGGGCGCTCGTTGAGAAGATGCTCGACCTCGCCGGCGTGACGGCGCGCGATTTCGTCGTCGACCTCGGCTCGGGCGACGGGCGCCTGGTGATCGCCGCCGCCAAGCGCGGCGCGCGCGCGCTCGGCGTCGAGTACGACGCCGACATGGTGGCGCTATCCGAGCGCAACGCCGCCGCCGCCGGCCTCGCCGGCAAGGCAAGCTTCGTGCAGGGCGACATGTTCGAGGCCGACTTCTCGCGGGCGAGCGTGCTCACGCTCTTCCTGTTGCCGGCGAACCTGCGCAAGCTCACGCCGAAATTCCTCGAGCTCGCGCCCGGCACGCGCATCGTCACCAACGCCTACCGCATCGAGGGCTGGGAAGAGATCGAAACGGCGTACGCCGAGGGCTACTGCGTCACCTGGTGCACCGTCTATCTTTACCTCGTGCCGGCGCAGGTCGCGGGCGCCTGGCGCCTGCCCACCGGCGAAGTGCGCTTCACGCAGGATTTCCAGACGCTCAGCGGCACGCTCGTCTTTCCGGGCGGCCGCCACGTGAGGGCCGACGGCCAGGTGAAGGGCGACCACGTTCGTTTCACCGCCGGGCTCGACGTCTACTCGGGCCGCGTGCGCGGCAAGGAGATGAGCGGAGAGGCGAGCGGTGCCTACTCCGGTTACTGGAGCGCGAAGCGCCTACAGAAATAATTCGGGGTCAGGGCCGCAATTATTTCCCTGCGTGCTGCCGAACAACGGCCGCGCTTCGGTTTTCGAGCTGAAAATAATTACGGTCCTGACCCCGAATTCAGTCGCTCATGACGTTCGGGAACGCGATGCCGAAGGTGAGGATGCAGATCGCGAGCTTGAGGATGAACTTCAGCTTCTGCTTGGGGTTCATCTGCTTGTACGGCGTGCCTTCTGGTTTCCGATTCGGGTCTTCCATGACTCCTCCTGTCCATGCACTGTAGTGCATGGAACTTGCTTCCACCTGTCACAGGAGGCTCTATGTATCGTGCGATCGCAGCGTGCTTGCTTCTCTCCGGCTGTGCCGCCATCTCCGAGAACGAATGCCGCAGCGGCAACTGGTATGCGCTCGGCGAGCGCGACGCGCTGTCCGGCAGTCGGCCGCAGATCGAGCGCTACACGGATCAGTGCGGCCGCTACCAGGTGCGGCCCTCAGAGCAGGACTACATGGCGGGCTGGGGTATCGGCTACTCGGAATGGAACAACCGGGTCTCCCGCAGCCGCATGTAATTACAGGTCCCGCTCGGCGCCCGGCATCTTGTCCGGGAAGCGCGGAATAAAGCCGTCGCGGTTCGGCATCCGCACCTTCGGCAGGGTCTGCGCATTCATCACGTCGCGCTCGCCGATCAGCTTGTTCAACGCCAGTATGTACGCCGTCAGCGCGTACACCTCGTCATCGCTCAGCGACGACGAGGTCTATGCGCTCACCGCCTACATCCTCTCGTTGAACAAGCTCATCGGCGAGCGCGACGTGATGAACGCGCAGACGCTGCCGAAGGTGCG
>DASXRW010000425.1:0-6824 GCA_036506355.1 Burkholderiales bacterium | reverse complement strand
CGCACCTGCTCGTCGCGCTCGGCGATGCGCTCGAGGCAGGCGCCAGCGAGCGCTTCTGCCGTGATTTCGCCACCTTCAATGCGGCGCGCAGCTTGCGCGAGAGTTAGTTCATTTAAACGCATGGTGGGCAAGGGTAGCATTGGCCGATGGACCGTTACGACCTGGTCATTCGAAATGCGACGGTGATCGACGGCACACGCGCGCCGCGCTACCAGGCCGATATCGGCGTGCTGGGCGGGAAGATCGCGGCGATCGGCAGGCTGGATACCGTAGCCGCGCACGTGGAAATCGACGCAGCGAACAAGGTGGCGTCGCCCGGGTTCATCGACTCGCACACGCACGACGACCGCCTGATGCTCTCGGCGCCCGACATGGCGCCGAAGGTGAGCCAGGGCGTCACCACGGTGGTCGCCGGCAACTGCGGCTGCTCGCTCGCGCCGGCGCCCAACGGCATGCGCGCGCCGGTGACGCCACCGCTCGATCTGCTCGACGAGGGCGGCGGCTGGTTCCGCTTCCCGACCTTCGCCGACTACGTGGCCGAGCTCGAGGCAAAGCCCGCGGCGACCAACTGCGCGCTGCTCGTCGGCCACACGATGCTGCGCCTGCAGACCATGGACAACGTGGAGCGCGCCGCCAACAAGGGCGAGATCGCGCGCATGCGCGAGCTTGCCGACGAGGCGCTCGCCGCCGGCGCGGTGGGCGTGTCGACCGGCCTCTATTACGAGCCGGCGTGCGAGGCGCCGACCGAAGAGGTGATCGAGGTGTGCCGCCCGCTCGCGAAGCGCAACGGCCTTTATGTCACGCACATGCGCAACGAGGCCGAGAACATCCTCGCGTCGCTCGAGGAGACCTTCCGCATCGGGCGCGAGGTCGGCGTGCCCGTGGTGATCTCGCACCACAAGGTCGCGGGGCAGCCGAACCACGGCCGCTCCACCGAGACGCTGCAGCTGATCGAGGCGCGCATGAAGAGCCAGCCGATCGGGCTCGACTGCTATCCCTACTGCGCGTCCTCGACGATCCTCTCGGCGAGCCGCGCCGCCGTGGCCTCGAAGACGCTCGTCACCTGGTCGAAGCCGCATCCGGAAGTCGCCGGCATGAGCCTCGACGAGATCCGCGGCGAGATGAAGCTCTCGATCGAGCAGCTGCTGCCGGCGGGCGCGATCTATTTCTCGATGGCCGAGGCCGACGTGCAGCGCATCCTCGCTTTCGAGCACACCATGATCGGCTCCGACGGCCTGCCGCACGACGCCGCGCCGCACCCGCGGCTGTGGGGCACCTTTCCACGGGTGCTCGGCCACTATGCGAGGGGCCTTGGCCTATTTCCGCTGGAAACGGCAGTGCACAAGATGACCGGGCTCACGGCCCGCACCTTCGGTCTGAAGGATCGCGGCGTCCTCAAGAGCGGCATGGCGGCCGACATCGCCATCTTCGACGCCGGCGAGATCGACGAGGCCGCGACCTTCGCCAAGCCGATCCAGCCGGCGAAAGGCATCGACACCGTGATCGTCAACGGCGCGATCGTCTGGCGGGAAGGCAAACCGACCGGCGCGCGGCCGGGACAGGTGCTGAGGCGCGGCTAGACCAGGCGCTGCATCGCGCGGCGCAGGAGCTGCATCTGGCGGCGGGCGTTGCTGCAGGCATCGCAGATCGCAAGGTGCAGGCGCAGCCGCAGGCGGTCCCAGAGCGGGAGCCGGTCATCCATCGCGCGGGACATGAGCCGCGCCGCTTCTCGGCAATCGATCATCGCGCTCCGAACCAGTTGAGCTGCAGGCATTCGCGCAGCGCCATGCGCGCGCGGTAGAGCAGCACCCAGCAATGGGTCGCGGTGATGCCGAGCTCCTTACAGATTTCGGCGGTGGCGAAGCCCAGGTGCTCGCGCATCAGGAACACCTGGCTGGTGCGCGCGGGAAGCATGGCGAGGCACTTCTCCAGCGCCTGCAGGAATTCCTTCTGCTCGAGCGCCTGCTCGGGCCAGTCCTGCGGCGGCTCGCGCCAGTGGCCGCTCGCATCGAACAGCGCGTCGAGCTCCTCGGGCGAGGCGTCGCCTTCCAGCGGCTGCTCGCGGCTCGAACGCCTGATGGCGTCGATGATCTTGTGCTTGAGGATGCCGGTGAGCCAGGTGCGAAGCTGCGAGCGGCCGGCGAAGCTTTTCTCGGCGGCGAGCGCCGCGAGCAGCGTTTCCTGCACCGCGTCCTCGGCGGCTTCGCGGTTGCGAAGCTGCAGCGACGCGTAGCGCAGCAGGTAGGGCCGCTGGGCTTCGATTTCGTCGCGGAACTCGGAATGCACTGTGAAATTGTGCCCGACCCATGCTGCGCCGCTCGTCGCATTTCGCCTCCCGCCGGTCCGGGAGGTGAGTAATGCACTGTCAGCAGCGGTATTCGGTCATAGCCCCGGAGGGTGCGCCAGGCGCAACTTGATAGGCATCACAAGGACGGGAGGTGCCTATGAATGCGCTTCACGACCAGATTCAAGTGGTGATGCAGACGCTGTTCCAGCGCAACCCGGCGCTCTGCGGCTTCTCGGTGCTGGAGGATCTCTCCTTCACGCACGTCGCTTGCCATCCGGCGCTCGACGGCGAGGAGACGCGGGAGCTCATCGACGAGATCTCCACCGCGCTGTGCGAGCTCGTGGAGGACGAGCCCGAGGCCGCCGAGCTGCTGCGCGGCCGCACCCTCGCGAGGAGCTTCCATTGAAGAGCTTCCTGCTCGCGCTATTGGTCTTCGGCGCCACCGCCACGGCGAGCGCGCAGAGCCTGGACCGGCCGCTTCTGCTGGTGGCGGCGCCGGAGCTGCAAGGCCCCTACAGCCGGACCGCGGTCCTTGTCGTGCCCGCGGCCGGCGGCGAGCACGTCGGCTTCATCCTGAACCGGGCCACCGGCGTGAAGCTCGCGACGCTGTTTCCGGAGCACGCGCCTTCGGCGAAGGTGCTCGACCCGGTCTACTTCGGCGGTCCGGAGATGGTCGACTCCATTTTCGCCATCGTGCGCCGCGATCCGGGGGCGCCGTCGCTGCGCCTCTTCGGCGATCTCTACGTCACGGCGAGCGCCAATGCGGTCGACCGCATCATCGAAAGCACGCCGAACGACGCGCGCTATTTCGCCGGCTTCGTCGGGTGGCAGCCGGAGGAGCTCGCCAACGAGCTCGCCGCGGGCTATTGGTACGTGATCGAGCCCGAGGCGGAGCTCGCTTTCCGCAGGGATACGGAGCCGCTCTGGGACGAGCTCATCAAGCGGCTCGAGGCGCGCTCGAGAGGAACCTGACCGCCTAGTAGCGCTGCTGGCCCTTGATGGTCCAGGGGATGACCGGCCCGGACTCGCCGCCCTCGGCGCCGTTCGAGCGCTGGGCGTCCTTGCGGGGACGACCGGGGCGGAAGGTCACCGAGAAGATCTTGAGCGGCGGCACCTTGGGCGGCGCCTCGAGGAAACGGCAGTCGGACTCGGTCGGCACCGAGAGCAGGGCGCCCAGACGCTTGCCGTTGAGAAGCACCGTGTAGCGCAGCATGTGCATCGAGCCCTGGGCGGGCTGCGCAACAATGTCGTATTTGCCGATCTTGTATTGCCGTCTTTCGAGCATTCCGTCTCTTCCGTGGCCAAGAGGGACAAAGCGTCGGAATCGGCGGGCAGATGCCGCGATCCCGGGCTTCGAAGCTGCGTAAGGCGCTATTTTGCCCTAAAAATCAACGTTCCGATACCCTTCAGGTAAACGAAAGGCCCTGAGCGCTGAGCGGCAGGGCGCGCACCGCGGTGCCGTTGAGGGCGGCGAGCGCGTTGGCGAGCGCCGGGGCGATGACCGGGGTCGCCGGCTCGCCGACCCCCGAGGGCTTCTCGGCCGAGGGCACGATGTGCACCTCGATCTTCGGCATCTGGTTCATGCGTACCACCGGGTAGTCGTGGAAGTTCGACTGCTCGACCCGCCCTTCCTTCAGCGTAATCGCACCCGCGAGCGCCGCCGACAGGCCATAGCCGATGCCCGACTCCATCTGCATCGCGACGATGTTGGGGTTGACGGCGACGCCGCAGTCGACCGCGCAGACCACGCGCTCGATGTGCACCGCCTCCTTGCGGCGCGAGAGCTCGACCACCTGCGCGACGAAGGTGTTGAACGACTCGTGGACCGCGATGCCGCGCGAGCGGTCTTTGCCTAAAGGTTTCCCCCAGCCGGCCTGTTTGGCGGCCAGCTCGAGCACCCCCAGGTGCCGTGGATGCTTGCCCAGCAGATTACGACGCAAAGCGAGCGGATCCTTGCCGGTGGCGCGCGCGATGTCGTCGAGGAAGCACTCGGTAGCGAACGCGGTATGCGTCGAGCCGACCGAGCGCCACCACTGCACCGGCACGCCGATCTTAGGCGAATGCAGCTCGACCAGGCGATTGGGGATCGCGTAGGGCAGATTGGCCGCGCCCTCGACCGAGGTCTCATCCACCCCGTTCTTCACCATCATCGGCTCGAAGGCGGTGCCGGTGAGGATCGACTGGCCGACGATGGTATGGCGCCAGGCGACGAGCTCCCCGTCGGGGGCCAGCCCGGCCTCGAGCGCGTGGTAGTACATCGGGCGGTAGTAGCCCGCGCGCATGTCGTCCTCGCGGCCCCACACCAGCTTGACCGGCGCATGGCCGTTGATCGCTCTGGCGATCGCCACCGCCTCCAGGATGAAGTCCGAGTGCGGGTTGGCGCGCCGGCCGAAGCTGCCGCCGGCGTAGAGCATGTTGAGTTTCACCTGCTCCGGTGGCGTGTCCAGGAGCTGCGCCACCGCCATCTGATCGACGGTCTGGAACTGCTCGCCGTTCCAGATCTCGCAGCCGCCGGGGGAGAGCGCCACCACGCAGTTCATCGGCTCCATCGACGCATGCGCGAGGTACGGGAACTCGTACGCAGCCTCGAGGGTCTTCGCCGCGCCGCGCAGCGCGCCTTCCGCGTCGCCGGTCTTCGCCGCCACCGCGCCCGGCGTCACGGCGAGGCGCTTGTACTCCGCCATGATCTCGGCCGAGCCGAGGCGGAAGGCGGCTGCCTCGTCCCATTCGGCGACGAGCGCGTCGCGGCCTTTCTTCGCCGTCCAGTAGTCCTTCGCGAGCACCGCGACGCCGTTGGTCGCCGGCGTGGAAAAGGCGACCACGTTCACGACACCCGGCATCGCCTTCGCCTTCGCCGCGTCGAAGCTTTTGAGCTTGGCGCCGAACCGCGGCGGATGCAGCACCACCGCGGTCAGCATCCCGGGGAGCTTCACGTCCTGCGTGAACTGCGCGCTGCCATTGGACTTCGCGCGCGCATCCGTGCGCGGCAGCGCCGCTTTGCCGATGTAGACGAAGTCCTTCGAATCCTTGAGCAGCGCATCGGCCGGCACCACCTGGGTGCTCGCGGCCGCCGCGAGCTCGCCGAACTTGGCGCGCTTCTTCGTCTTCTTGTGCTCGACCACCCCGCGCGTCACGGTGATCTCCGCCGCCGGCACGTTCCAGCGCTCGGCGGCCGCGCCGACCAGCATCAGGCGCGCCGCGGCGCCGGCCTTGCGCAGCTGCTCGTAGGAATTGGGCAGCGAGCTCGAGCCGCCGGTGCCCTGCGCCGGGCCCCACATCAGATTGTTGTAGCGCTTGGCGTCGGCGGGCGCGGCCTCGACGCGCATTTGCGACCAGTCGGCATCGAGCTCCTCGGCGACCAGCGTCGGCAGCCCGGTGTACGTGCCCTGGCCCATCTCGAGATGCTTCACGATCACGGTGACGGTGTTGTCCGCTGCAATGCGTACGAACGCATTGGGCTCCAGAACCGCCTGGCTTTGCGCCCGCGCGTCGGGCAGCGCCACCGCGAGCACCAGCGCGCCGCTCGTCTTGAGAAATTCTCTCCGGCTGACGTTGGTGATCATGCGAGCTTCTTCGCCGCGCGCTTGATCGCCGCGCGGATGCGAGGATAGGTGGCGCAGCGGCAGATGTTGCCGGCCATCGCCGCGTCGATCTGCGCGTCGCTCGGGTCCTTGTTCGCCGCGAGCAGCGCCGTCGCGCTCATCACCTGCCCCGACTGGCAGTAGCCGCACTGCGGCGCGTTCTCGGCGACCCACGCCTCCTGCACCGCGCGCCCGGTCTTGAAGTTGCCGATGCCCTCGATCGTAGTGATGCGCCGCCCGGTCACTGCCGAGAGCGGCGTCGTGCAGCTGCGCGTCGGCCTGCCGTCAACGTGCACCGTGCACGCGCCGCACAGCGCCATGCCGCAGCCGAACTTCGTCCCGGTCATGTCGAGAAAATCGCGCAATACCCAGAGCAGCGGCGTATCGGCCTCGGCGTCGACCGATACGGGCTTGCCGTTGACACTCAGTGGAGTCATCGATCGCCTCCCATAGCGGATTTCAATACTAGATCACGGGCGGCGGGAATTCGTGACAAATGAAATTTCAGTCTTGCGTTACAAAGCCGATGCGCCGCTTCGGTTCTGGCGCGGAGGGTGCGGCAAGGTCGCGGATTGCAGCGATGATCGTCTTGATCGTCTCGTCGTGCCCCGAAACGCGGTGCTCCAATTCGTCCAACTTCTTGGAAAGCTGCGTATTTGCGATCGCGAGCTGCCGTAGCTGAACAAACGTCCGCATGATGGCGATGTTTGTCGCAATGGCGCGCGGACTGCGTAGCACCGAAGACAGCATCGCGACGCCCTGCTCGGTGAACGCGTTCACGGCTTTGCGACGCCCACCCAGGTGCGTCGGTCGCCCAAACTTGAAGTCACAAATTGTGACTTCAAGTTTGTAACGTCTTGTCTTGTAAGCTGAAACATGAAGTCTGACGGGAAGCGAATTTGATTGCGCTTCACCGCCTGCACCAAGACTTTGGTCTGGACGTCGTAGAGACCCGC
>DASXRW010000424.1:0-2813 GCA_036506355.1 Burkholderiales bacterium | reverse complement strand
CGTTTCCGGATTGAAGCTCTATGTGCCGCGCGTGGTGGATGTGAAGAGCGTTCGCGAGCGAACGGGCCTGACGCAGGAACAGTTCGCGGCAACCTTTGCCATCAGCCTGGGCGCCCTGAGGCATTGGGAGCGCGGCGATCGCAAGCCGCGCGGTACCGCGCTCGTGCTGCTCAACGTGATTGCGAAGGATCCGCAAGCTGTCCTGCGCGCTCTAGAGCGCGCGTGACACCAACTTGAGAAAAATCGTCGTCGCGTTCGCTGTGCTGCTTGCGAGCACACTGGTGTCGCCGGCGCTCGCGCAGCAGGCGTATCCGGCAAAGCCGGTGAAGATCATCGCTCCGTTCGCGCCGGGCGGGCTCGCGGACGTGCTGGCGCGCGCGGTGGGCGAGCGGCTGCAGCGCGCGCTCGGCCAGCCGTTCGTGGTGGAGAACCGGCCCGGGGCGGGGGGCAATGTAGGCGCGGACGCGGTGGCGCGCGCGGAGCCCGACGGCTACACGCTCCTCATGAGCTCGGCCGGGATCCTCACGATCAACCAGTTCCTCTACGAGAAGATGCCGTTCGATCCTGCGGCGGCCTTTGCGCCGGTCAGCGTGGTGGCGGACATGCCGATGCTGCTCGTGGTGCGCGCCGATCTGCCGGCGCGCGACGTGAAGGAGTTCATGGCGCTCGCGAGAGAGAGGCCGAGCGGCCTCTTCTACGGCTCGCCGGGCTACGGCACGACCGGGCATCTCGGCATGGAGCTCTTCATGCACGCGACCGGGTTGAGACTGCAGCACGTGCCTTACAAAAGCGCGGCCGAGGCGGTGCAGGCGGCGCTCGCCGGCCAGACCGCGGCGATGTTCGACAACCCGCCGACGGTGATGGCGCAGATCAGGGCGGGCGGCCTGCGCGCGCTCGGCGTGGCGGCGAAGGAGCGCATGGCGCAGCTCGCCGCGGTGCCGACCCTGTCGGAAGCGGGCGCTGAGGTCGGACTGCGGGGATTCGAGGCGAGCTCTTGGTTCGGCCTGGTCGCGCCGGCGAAGACGCCGCCGCCGATCGTCGAGCGCCTCGCCGCCGAGACCGCGGCGGCGCTGAAGGATGCGCAGATGCAGAAGCGCTTCGGCGAGCTCGGCGCGCGGCTGGTGGGCAACACGCCGGCGGAGTTCGCGCGGCTGATTGTGGAAGAGCGTACGAGGTGGGGCGAGGTGATTCGGAGCGCGGGGATCAAGCTGCAGTAGGACTGAAATTAGACCCTTCGGCTGCGGGTCAACCGGTGAGCGAGGACGGCGTTGCAATGTTAGGTGACGCTGCCCGGTTACGAACTCACCCATCATGCTGCCGCTGTGATCGCCGAGCGCATATCGCAACAGCGCGCCACTACCCGGGTAGTCCGTGCATTAGGCAGCCTGAACCAACGGAACCCTATCGTTCTGATCCGGCGGCTGCCTGTGGTTCCCAAAATGGGAACTGTATGGTACGGTCGGCGTCGTGAGGCCTTGCTGGAACATAGATGAGGATCGCCGGTCGGGAACTGCTCGGCCTGTTTTGCGACAAACATGCGGACGTCCGCGCGTGGATCGAGCGCTGGCTGGCGGACGTGGAGCTCGCCGCCTGGACGAAACCGGGCGACATCCGTAGCCAGTACGCTTCCGCCAGTTTTCTTGCGGACGGCATAGTGATTTTCAACGTCAAAGGCAACGCTTACCGGCTCGAGGTGGTGGTGGCTTACCGCACTGGAATCGTGTCCATCCTCTAGGAAACGCTAGCGACCATGGACATCCGCATCATCAAGACCGAGCAGCAATATCGGCGCTACCTCAAGGAGGTGCAGCGGCTGGTTCCGCTCGACCCGCATCCCCGCACCGCGGCGGGTGCTCGCCTTGAGCTGCTCGCCAAGCTGGTCGAGGACTACGAGAAGGAGCGCTTCAAGTTCCGCAAGCCTGATCCCGTCGAGGCGATTCTGTTCCGCATGGAGGAGCAGGGACTGCGGCAGGCCGACATCGCCGACATCGTCGGCGGAAAGAATCGCGCCTCCGAGGTGCTGTCGCGCAAGCGCCCCCTCACCTTGGCGATGATCCGGGCGCTTCACGAAAAGCTCGGGATTCCGAGCGAGCTCCTGATCCAGGAACCGCGCGCGGAATATCGCGTCGAGCGCAAAACTCACAAAACAAAGCGGGCGACCGTCGCGCCTGCCGTGGAGGAGGCCGGCCTGGAGAAGGTCCTGCGCCGCAGGAAGAAGCACGCCGGCTGAACACCTACGCCTGTAAGGGATTCACCTGTCGCGCCGTTCTGACGCCCGAATACGGCTCGCGCGGCAGACAGCGGCGGCATGGTTGCCGAGAATGGCCACTCCCCCGAGCCATCCACCTTCTCCTCCTCCCTGGGGTGCTGGCTCAACTCTAGAGGCCGTCCTCGGACGGCCTCCTTTTTTTCCGCCGCGGTTTCGTGTTCCCATGGCGGCGCATGCACATCTGGGTCGACGCCGACGCCTGTCCCGCGGTGATCAAGGACATCCTCTACCGCGCGGCGGAGCGCACCAAGATCCCGCTGACGCTGGTGGCGAACAAGGCGCTGCGCACGCCGGCGTCGCCCTACATCCGCGCGGCTCAGGTGCCGCGCGGCATCGACGTCGCGGACAGCCACATCGTGCGCAGCCTCGCGCCGGGCGACCTCGTGGTCACCGCCGACATCCCGCTCGCCGCGGACGTGATCGGCAAGGGCGCGCACGCGCTCAATCCGCGCGGCGAGTTCTATTCGACGGAGAACATCCAGGAGCGCCTGGCGCTGCGCAATTACTTGGACGAGCTGCGCGGCACGGGCGAGCGCACCGGCGG
>DASXRW010000423.1:0-22329 GCA_036506355.1 Burkholderiales bacterium | reverse complement strand
ACCGCGAACCAGGCGGCGGCCATCATCGGGTTGTTCGGCCCGCGCAGCAGCACGCGGTTGCCGGGCTTGAGGCCCATCTCGCGCACCAGCACGTTGGCCAGCCGGTTCGACTGCGTGAAGAGCTGCGTGTAGGTGCACTCGCCGTCCGGCGAGCGCAGCGCGATGCGATGCCCGTAGCCGCGCGTCACCGGCTTGTCGAGGAGCTCGGTGGCGCAGTTCAGGCGCGCCGGGTACTTGAGCTCCGGCAGCTCGAACAGGAACTCGGGCCACTGGCTGCGCGGCGGCAGGTTGTCGCGCGCGAAGGTATCGGTGTGGGCCGTGTAACTCATGATTTCAGCAGATCCTTGGCGATGATCACCTTCTGCACTTCGGTAGCGCCTTCGTAGATGCGCAGCGCGCGCACCTCGCGATACAACTTCTCCACGGGATGGCCGCGCATCACGCCCAGCCCGCCGCAGATCTGCACCGCGTCGTCGATGACGCTTTGCGCCGCCTCGGTGGCGAACATCTTCGCCATCGCGGCTTCGCGCGTCACGCGCTGCTTCTTCACATCCTTTACCCAAGCTGCCCGGTACGCGAGCAGCGCGCCGGCGTCGATGGCGGTCGCCATGTCGGCGAGCTTCGCCTGCGTCAGCTGGAAATCGGCGAGGGTCTGGTTGAACATCTTGCGCTCGCGCGCGCGGCCGATGGCTTCGTCGAGCGCGCGGCGCGCGAAGCCGAGCGCGGCTGCCGCGACCGTGGTGCGAAAGATGTCGAGGTTGCGCATCGCCAGCTTGAAGCCGCCCCCGACCTCGCCCAGCAGTTCGCCTCGCGCCGCCTTGAATTTCACCACCGCCATCGGATGCGGCGCCACGATTTCGATGCGCTCGCTCGCGTCCACTTCCTTGGCGTCGACGACGAACGCGCTGATGCCCTCGTCCGCCTTGGCGAAAGTCACATAGAAGTCGGCGATGCCGCCGTTCGAGATCCAGGTCTTGGTGCCGTCGAGCACCCAGCCGTCGCCCTGGCGCCGCGCGCGCGTCGTCATGGCCTGCACGTCGGAGCCCGCTTCCGGCTCCGAGAGCGCGAAGGCCGCGATGGCGTCGCCGCGCGCCGCCGGCGCGAGGTATTTCTTCTTGAGCGCGTCGCTGCCGGCGAGCACGATCGGCCCGCTGCCCAGGCCCTGCATGACGAAGGAAAAATCCGCCAGCCCGGCGTGATAGGCGAACACCTCGCGCAGCAGCGCGATGGAGCGCACGTCATGCGCGTCGGTCACCGCATGGTTCAGGTAACCGGCGCAGCCTAAGTCCTGGACCAGCCGCTTGCAGATCGCATCCGCATTGTCGCCCTGCGCGTGGCCGAGGTTCTCGCGCGCCCAGGCGTCGGCCTCTGCCGCCAGCTTGGCGTGGCGTGCATCGAAGAACGGCCAGGCGTAATGGGCGAATCTGTCCATCAGTCGCCTTCAAATTTGGGTTTCTGCTTGGCGACGAAGGCCTCATACGCGCGGCGGAAATCCTTGTTCTGCATCAGGATCGCCTGCGCCTGCGCTTCCATCTCGATCGCCTCGTCGACGCCGGCGTTCCACTCCTGGTGCAGCATCTTCTTGGTCATGGCGTGCGCCGCGGTAGGCCCCGTCGCGAGCGCCTGCGCAGCTTCCATCGCCGCGGGCAGCACCGGCTCGGCGATACCGTTATAGAAGCCCCAAGCGTGGCCCTCCTCGGCGCTCATCGAGCGTCCGGTGTAGAGCAGTTCCGCCGCGCGTCCCTGTCCGATGATGCGCGGCAGCATGGCGCAGGCACCCATGTCGCAGCCGGCGAGGCCGACGCGCACGAAGAGGAACGCGGCTTTCGCGCTCGGCGCTCCGTAGCGCAGGTCGCAGGCCATGGCGAGGATCGCGCCGGCGCCGGCGCAGACGCCGTCGACCGCCGCGATGAGCGGCTGCGGGCAGTGGCGCATCGCCTTCACCACGTCGCCGGTCATGCGCGTGAAGTCGAGGAGCTGCGGCATCGTCATCTTGGTGAGCGGCCCGATGATCTCGTGCACGTCGCCGCCCGAGCAGAAGTTGCCGCCTTCGCCGCGCAGCACGATTGCCCGGACCGCGGGCGCGTGCGCGAGCGCCCGGAAATGCTCGCGCAGCTCGGCATAGGAATCGAAGGTCAGCGGATTCTTGCGCTCGGGACGGTTCAGCGTGATGACGCCGACCTTGCCCTCGACGTGCCAGACGAAATGCTTCGGATTCACGGTGTCACCTCCACGGCGTGCTCCTTCGCCTTTGCCAGGAGGCGCAGGAGATCATCCTGCTCGCGGCGCGAGAGGCCGGACAAGAGCCCGACCACCCATGCCTCGTGCTCGTGCGCCATCTCGGCGAAGGCACGCTCGCCGCTGCGCGTGAGGCGGATGCGGAAAGCGCGGCGATCGGCAGGCTCGTCGAGCCGCTCGACCATACTCTCCTTCTCGAGCTGGTCGACGATCGCGGTGATGTTGCCGCCGGTGACCATCAGCAGGCGCGAGAGCTCGTTCATCTTGAGCCCCTCGGGATGGCGCTCGAGCTGCGCCAACAGGTCGAAGCGCGGCAGGGTGGTGCCGAAGCGCTCGCGCAAGCGAGAGCGCACGATGCGCTCGATCATCTGGGTGCAGGTGAGAAGCCGCAGCCAGATGCGCAGCGCGCGGTGGTCGTCGGAACGGGCAATGGTTTCTCGGTCGGTGCGGACGGCTGCGGGCATGGGATGCTCCAGACCTGAATAGATCAAGCTTAAAGCATATTCGCGGCGCTGTCACGCTAGACTAGGCTCAGGAGAGGAGGAGCCCATGTCGCAAGAAAACCGCCGCCGTTTCCTGCAGTTTCTCGCCGCGAGCCCGCTTGCCGCCACCGCCGGCTATGGCTGGGCGCAGCTCCTGCCGAAGTCGCGCCTGCCCGACCCGATCAACTGGGCGGCCCTGGAGCCGGACAAGCTGATCAAGAGCCCGAAGGAGGCGATCAACGTCTTCGATTTCGAGCCGGTCGCGCGCCAGAACGTGCCGCCGGCGCATTTCGGCTACATGGCCTCCGGCATCGACGATGAGATCACCCTGCGCGCGAACCGCGAGGGCTTTCTCAAGTTCCAGCTGCGGCCGCGGCGCCTGGTCGACGTCTCCAAGGTCGACATGAGCACCGAGATCCTCGGCGTGCGCTATCCGACGCCGATCGTGGTCGCGCCGGTCGGCGGCCAGAAATCCTTCCACGCCGAGGGCGAGATCGCGACCGCGAAGGGAGCCAAGTCAGGCAACCACCTGATGATCCTGTCGACCGCGACAACCAGTTCGGTCGAGGACGTCACGGCCGCGCGCGGCGCGCCGGTCTGGTACCAGCTCTATGCGACCAATAAATGGGACGTCGCGAAGGCCTTCGTGACGCGAGCCGAGAAAGCCGGCTGCCCGGTCGTCGCCGTCACCGTGGACCGCAGCGGCGGCCGCAACCAGGAGACGCTGTTCCGGCTGCAGCGCACCGACACGCGCGAGTGCTCGAGCTGCCACGATCGCTCGAGCCTGCAGGCGAATCTCAAGCGGCGCGCGATGTACGAAGGCGTCGACGTCAGCGGCCTCACGAACACGCAATCGTCGAACATGACTTGGGACTTCCTCAAGCGGCTGCGCGATACGACGAAGATGAAGATCGTGCTCAAGGGAATCCTGGCGCACGAGGATGCGCTGCTCGCGGTGCAGAACGGCATGGACGGCATCATCGTGTCGAATCATGGCGCGCGCAGCGAGGACAGCGGCCGCTCGACCATCGACGCGCTGCCGGAAATCATCGAGGCGGTGAAAGGCCGCATGCCGGTGCTGGTGGACAGCGGCTTCCGGCGCGGCACCGACATCGTCAAGGCGCTGGCGATGGGCGCGCAGGCCGTGTGCGTCGGGCGGCCCTACATCTGGGGACTCGGCGCCTTCGGCCAGCCGGGTGTGGAGCGCGTGCTCGAGCTTCTGCGCATCGAGCTGTACGCGATCATGCAGCAGGTGGGCGCGCCGAACACCAAGCAGCTCACGCCGGCGATGGTGCGCCGCGCCTGACTACTGGCGCTCGATGCGCGCCGCCTCGACCACGCGCCCCCACTTGTCGAGCTCGCGGCGGATGAACGCGGCGAATTCGCCCGGCGTGCTGCCGAGCGGCTCGGCGCCGTCGGTCGCAAGGCGCTCCTTCATCTCGCGCGAGCGCAGCGCGGTCATCGCTTCGGCGTGCAGCCGCTCGATGATGCGGCCGGGCACGCCGGCCGGCGCGAGCAGCCCATACCACTGCATCGCCTCGTAGCCCGGCACGGCTTCGGCCACCGGCGGCACGCTCGGTAACGCTTCGACGCGCCGCGGTCCTGATACGGCGAGCGCGCGCACGCGGCCGGCAGCCACCTGCGGCTTCGCGGTGAGCGCGGTCGCAAACGCCACCGCGATCTGGCCGCTGATCACGTCGGTCACCGCCGCGGCGGTGCCGCGATAGGGCACGTGCTGCACGTCGATGCCCGCCATCGTCTTGAGCAGCTCCATGCACAAGTGCGGGGAAGTGCCGATGCCGGGCGTGCCATAGCTCAGCGCGCCGGGCTTTTGCTTGGCGAGCGCGATGAATTCGGCGAGGCTCTTCGCCGGCACGCCGGGATGCACGATGAGGATGTTGGGCGCGGTCGCGGCGAGCGTGATCGGCGCGAAGTCGCGCACCGGGTCGTAGGGCACCTGCTTGTACAGCACGCTGTTCAGCGCCAGCGTGCTCGCCGTCATCAAGAGCGTGTAGCCGTCGGGCGCGGCGCGCGCGGCGGCTTCGATGCCGATCATGTTGCCGGCGCCGGGCTTGTTCTCGACGAAGAACTGCTGCCCGAACGCCTTTGAGAAATGATCCGCGAGCACGCGCCCGACGATGTCGGTGCCGCCCGCGGGCGGCGACGGGACGATGATGCGCACAGCGCGCGACGGATATTCAGCCTGCGCTAGCGCCTGTCCCGCGAAGAGGGACAGGATGAGCCACGCCTTAGCCCACCGCATGCAGCACCTTTCCGTCGCGCTCGACTGGCTTTGCGGGCACCAGCACGAACGCGATAGTGCAGGGCTCGGTGCCGCGGTTCACCCAATCGTGCAGCGTGGCCTGCTGCACCAGCACGTCGCCCGCGCGCAGCTGCACCACCGAATCGTCGAGCTGCATGTCGATCTCGCCCGAGAGCACGACGGCGTAGTCGATGGTCTCCGTGCGGTGCTTGCGCGGCGCGACGCCCGGCTGGTACTGCACGATGCGAAAGATCGTGCCATCGTCCCCGGTCCACGCGACGCAGCTCTGGTGGCCGGGACGGCGCGAGATCACGTTGGCGCAGCGCTCGTCGATCGCGACGATCGCGCGGCCCTCGGCGTCGTGGTCGGTGATGACGCGCCGGATGTTCAGTGTCATCGGCTTTTCTCCCGCGTGAAAAGCATGTGCTTCAAGCGCCGGGCGACAGGATAGTCGCGCTGCACCGAGTTGAAAATGCGCCGCAGGTTCTTCCAAGGCGACGGATCGCTGTAGAAGCGATGGAGAAACAGCAGGTCGCACACCAGGCTCGCCATCCAGCCGACCGGCGTGCCGTAGCCGATCACGGCGCGCACGCCGGTCGCTTTCAGGAATTGCGCGGCGAAGCGCCGGCCGCGCACGCCGCGAAACACGCTGCACGCGGCGAAGTACACCAGGTTGCGATAGCCGCCCGCGCCATACCCGGCGAAAGCCTCGCAGAGCTGCTCGCCGGTGACGCGGCCCAGCACCGGCGTGACCGCAGCCGGCCTGCCGTGAAAGGCGAGGTAATAGACCGGCGCATCGAAGAGCTCCTTCTGGCGCCACATCACGCCGCCGGGCCGGCGCAGGTAATACGCGATGCCGGCCTCGGACTCGACGAAGCGATGCGCCACGGTGAGCGGCGGATGAGCGAGCGGCGCCATCGCCTCGAGAAATGCCTTCACCGAGAAGCTCTGGAAGAGCTGCTCATTCCAGTACGACTCGAGGCACACGATCTTCGGCGGCGCCTTCACCAGCGGTATGCGACACTCGAGCGATGCGGCATCTCGCGATTATGCTGGTGCTCGCGCTCGGCCCGGTCTGCGCGTTAGCACAGGGCGGCGCGTCGCTCGCCGAGACCGACGCGGTGGCGCGCATCGCCGAATGCATCGTGGTGGGCGCGCCGCCCGACTGGCAGCGCCTTTACATGGTGATCGACCTCGCCAAGCCCGGCGACGAGACCGGGAAGGTGCGCTATCTCGCGATGCGCGCCTCCACACAGGACGCGCCGGTCGCCTACACGCCCTGCGATACGCGCAAACCGGCGACTATCCTGCTCGAGGCGCGCAAGCGCCAGACGCCCGAGCGCAAGGGCTGGATCGGCGCGCGCCTCACCCTTCACGAGAGCGGCAAGTTCGAGCTGAACTACGACTATCCCAAATAGTTCGGGGACGGAGCCCGAACTAATTGTGAAGTTGCAAGAGGTTGTTTCGGGACCGAAGCAAGCGACTGATTGGCGTTGAGCCGTTGATGCCCAGGTGAGGGCGATGCCAGTTGTAGTGGTGGATCCATCGCTCAAGCATGGCGGTGCGCTCACGTGAATGCTGGTAAGGAATGCCGTAGGCCCATTCACGAAGCGCCGATTGGATGAACCGCTCCGCCTTGCCGTTGGTCTGCGGCCGGAAGGGACGGGTGAAGTTGTGCTTGAGCTCGAGCCGCTCGCAAGCCCGAGCAAAGCTCTTCGCGTTAAATGCCGAGCCGTTATCGGTGAGTATGCGACGCACTCGCACGCCAAGCGAACGGTAATACCCAACCAGGTTCTCCAGGAACTGCACCGCACTTATCTCGCCCTGGTCGGGATAAACATCGGTAAAGCCGATGCGACTGTGATCGTCCACGGCAACAAATAGCGCTTCGTAGCCTGCGCGCACCGTACCGCGGGCACCGCCGGGAATGCGATGGCCGAGCCGCTGGATGCGCCCAAGGCGCTTGATGTCGATATGGACCAAGTCGCCGGGGTGCTCGTGTTCATAGCGTACGGCGGGCTCGCAGGGCTCAAGGTCACTCAGCCGCGACAGTCCGGCTCGCTTCAGAACCCGTCCGACGGTGCTCTTGGAGATGGCCACGGTCGCCGCGATCCGCGCGTGGGTCAAACGCCGCCGGCGCAGCTCAACAATCGCCAAGGCCTTCTCGGGGTTAATCATTCTCGGACTGCGCTTCGGACGCGAAGAGCGGTCTCGCAGTCCAAGTTCACCTTCGGCGAGGTAGCGACCCAACCATTTGCGAGCGCTTGGTTCAGTAACGCCGTGCACGGCAGCAGCCGTGCACGGCGTAAAACCCTTATGGATGATGTCCTGCACCAACTCCAATCGACGTGCGAGCGTTAGTCGGGCATTCTTGTGAATGTTCATTCGGCTGAGCTCCCTGAGAGGTTTGGTTTGGTTCGCACCTACCAGTCTCTCAAACTCAGTCCGAATGAACACAAACAACCTATTGGACCTTCACAACTAATTAGGGCTCCGTCCCCGAATTCTTGCCGGGCAGCTTCCTCGCGACCGCGACGTTATGCGCTGCCGCGCCGCAGGTCACGACGTTCACGGTAGCGAGGAGGCCCGACGATACTTCCGCGTGGTAATGCAACACGAGGAGCGTGACGCCGGCTTTCGCGGCGATGAAGCCAGCCGGGCCCAAGGCATCGAGAATTGCGGCAACGAAGGGATTGAGCTCTTGCGCGCCGCGCTCGGTCGCATGCAGCGTCGTCACGGTATCCGACGCCTGGCATCCCACGAGCACTGGCTTGCTTGCAAGCGTGGTGCAGCCGCCGAGCAGCGCGACGACGCACACCAGCGCAAAGGCCGCTTTCAGGCTTTGCGCAGAAAATCGAAGTCGCAGCCGCCTTCGGCCTGCAACACGTGCTCCATATAGAGCTTGGCGTATCCGCGGCTCGGGGTGCCGACCGGCGGTTTCCACGCCGCCTTCCTCGCTTTGAGCTCGCTTTCCGGAACCACGAGATCGATGCTTCGCTTATTCACCGAAAGCCGGATGCGGTCGCCGTTGCGTACCAGGGCGAGCGGCCCGCCGGCCGCGGACTCGGGCGAGACGTGGAGCACGATGGTGCCGTACGCGGTGCCGCTCATGCGCGCATCCGAGATCCGCACCATATCCTTCACGCCGGCGCGCGCCAGCTTCGCCGGGATCGGCAGGTAGCCCGCCTCGGGCATCGCATAGCCCGATTTCGGGCCGGCGTTCTGCAGCACCAGGAAATCATCCGCCGTGACGTCGAGCGCCGGGTCGTCGATGCGCGCCGCGAGATCATCGAGCGAAGTGAACACCACCGCGCGCCCTTCGCGCTCGAAGAGCTTCGGGTCGGCGGCGGAGCGCTTGAGGATCGCGCCGCTCGGCGCGAGCGAGCCGAACAGCGCCACCAGGCCACCCTGCTTCGACAGTGGGTCGCTGAACGGCCGCACCACCGCGCGATCGACCCAGGCTGGCTCCTGCTCCAGTCGTTCGCCCAGCGTGATCCCCGCGACGGTCATGCAGTCGAGATGCAATAGCGGCTTCAGCTCGCGCAGCACCGCGCCGACGCCGCCGGCGGCATAAAGGTCCGACATGTAGTGCTGGCCGGTGGGCTTGAGATCCACCAGCACCGGCGTCGAGTCGGAGAGCTCGTTCAGCTTTTTCAGACTCACCGAAACCCCGGCGCGCCCCGCGATGGCGGTCAGGTGGATGATGGCGTTGGTCGAGCCGCCGATCGCGAGCAGCACGCGAATCGCGTTCTCGACCGATTTTTCCGTGATCACCTGGCTCGGACGAATCGGAGAACGAGAAAGCTCGACCGCGCGCGCGCCGCTCGCTTCGGCGGCGCGCAGCCGGTCGGCGTGCACCGCCGGAATCGCCGCGCTGCCGGGCAGCGCCATGCCGAGCGCCTCGGCGATCGCGGCCATGGTCGACGCCGTGCCCATCACCGCGCAAGTGCCGGCGGTGGTCGCAAGATTTCCTTCGATCTCTTCGATGCCTGCCTCATCGACTTTGCCCGCGCGATGCAGCGCCCAGAAGCGCCGGCAATCCGTGCAGGCGCCCAGGCGCTCGCCGTGGAACGAGGTCGGCATCATCGGTCCGGCGAGGAGCTGCACCGCAGGCACGTCGGCCGAGGCCGCGCCCATCAGCTGCGCCGGCACCGTCTTGTCGCAGCCGCCGATCAGCACCACCGCGTCCATCGGCTGCGCGCGGATCATCTCCTCGACGTCGATCGACATCAGGTTCCTGAACATCATCGAGGTCGGGCTGAGGAACACCTCGCCGAGCGACACCGTCGGAAACTCGATCGGCAATCCGCCCGCGGCGAGCACGCCGCGCTTCACCGCCTCGACCAGCTCGGGGAAATGGCGATGGCAGTTGTTGAAGCCGCTCTTGGAATCCGCGATGCCCACCACCGGCCGCGCGAGCATCTCGCTCGAGTAGCCCATGCTCTTCGCGAACGAGCGCCTGAGATACAGCGAGAACGCGGGATCGCCGTAGTTGGTGAGCCCGCGGGCGATGCCGCGTTCGGGTTTTTCCGCCACCCTAGGAACCTTCGACCACCGGCTGCACGTAAATCTCGACGCGCCGGTTCTCTGCGCGTCCGCCGTCGGTGGCGTTGCTCGCGATCGGCATGGCCTCGCCTTTGCCGACGATCGCGAGGCGCACCGGATTGACCTTCTTCGACTCGAGGTACTGCGCCACCGCGTGCGCGCGCCGCTCGGACAGCCCCTGGTTGTATTGCGCCGAGCCGACGTCGTCGGTGTGCCCGGCGACCGTGAGCGTGGTCTTGCCGTAGCGCACGACGACATCGGCGATCTTGTCCATCGTGCTGTGGAACCCGGGCTTGATATCGGCCGAGTTGGTGTTGAAGCCGGTATCGCCGGTCATGGTGACGCGCACCACGTGGTTGGGCAGCTCGTCGACGCGCGCCTGCCGCAGCTTGATCTCCTGCGCGAGGTTCTTCTCGAGGTCCTTCTTCTGCTTGTCCATGTAGGCACCGACCGCGCCGCCGGCGAGCCCGCCGCCGATGGCGCCGATCAGCACACCCTTCGGGCTGCTGGTGCCGTAGGCCACGGCGCCGAGGATGGCGCCGCCCGCCGCGCCGAGCACCGCACCCGTTTCCATATTGGAGCGGTTAAAGGAACTGCCGCCGTCGGCGGCGCAGCCGGCGAGCACCAGGCTGGCAATCACGAGTTTCTTCAATGGAACTCCTTTCATGAATATTCGCCGCGCAACAGCCGCGCGCCTTCGACCATCGCGCGCATCTTGGCGTCGGCGACCTCGCGCGGCAGGTACTTCATGCCGCAGTCGGGCGCCACGATGACGTCCTCGGGCTTGACGTATTTAAGCGCTTTCCTGAGCCGCTCGGCCACCAGCGCGGGCGTTTCCACCGTCATGTCCGAAAGGTCGATGCAGCCGACCATTATTTTCTTCCCCGGCAGCTTCGCGAGGACCGCGGTATCGAGGTTCGACTGCGCGGTCTCGATCGACACCTGCTTCACCGGCGAGCCGGCGAGCTCCGGCAGGAAGGAGTAGCCCGACGGCCGCTGGTGGATGATGGCGGCGTAGCCGAAGCAGATGTGCACCGCCGTGGTCCCGTTGATTCCCTCCAGCGCCCGGTTGAGCGCCTTCAAGCCATATTCGCGCGCCTTCTCCGGCCGCGCCTGCATATAGGGCTCGTCGATCTGCACCACGTCGGCGCCCGCCGCGAAGAGATCGCGGATCTCCTCGTTCACCGCCGTCGCGTAGTCCATCGCCGCTTCCTCGGCCGACTTGTAAAAGTCGTTCTGCGCCTGCTGCGACATGGTGAAAGGCCCGGGCACCGTGATCTTCGTCTTGCGCGTCGTATGGCGCTTGAGGAAGCGCAGATCGTCCACTTCCACCGCATGCTTGCGCCGGATCCTGCCGACGATGCGCGGCACGGGGTTCGCATGCCCCGAGCGGTCGAGCGCCGTGCCGGGATTATCGATGTCGACGCCTTCGAGCGCGGTGGCGAAGCGGTTGGAGTAGCTCTCGCGGCGGATCTCGCCGTCGGTGACGATGTCGAGGCCGGCCTGCTCCTGGGCGCGGATCGCGAGCAGCGTCGCGTCGTCCTGTGCTTCCGCGAGATAGGCCTCGGGCACGCGCCACAGCTCCTTCGCGCGCACGCGCGGCGGGAAGCGGCCGGCGAGCTTCTGGCGATCGATCAGCCATTCGGGCTGGGGATAACTGCCGACGAGCGTGGTGGGAAATAGCATGGTCAGGTTTTTGCGAATCTCGGGGAAATCTTCGCGAGCCGCTCCGGATCGATGCGCCCGCTCCTCTGAATATAGCTCCAGGCGAAGTCGCGCGGCGACAGATTCATATGCTCGGCGAAGCGGTCGTACCAGGCGCCGCTCGCATCGGCCGCCGCCACCAGCTTCTCGACGATCGGCCGGCGCGCCGCCTCGAAGGCCGCCAGCGCCTCGCGCACATCCGCATGCTCGTCCAGCGCCCTGTTGAGCGCGATGGCGTCTTCCATGGCCAGGCGCGTGCCCGAGCCGATGGAGAAGTGCGCGGTGCGCAACGCATCGCCGATCAGCACCCGGTTGCCGACCGACCAGCGCTCGTTCCGCAGCTTGGGAAAATTGCGCCAGATCGACTTGTTCGATACCAGCCGCTCGCCCTGCAGCGTGTCGGCGAACACCCGCTCCAGATATGCCAGCGTCTCGCCTTCACCCATCCCGGCGAAGCCGGCGCGCTGCCAGGTCGCCGCATCGCACTCGGTGACGAAGGTGCTCATGTCCGGCGCATGGCGGTAGTGGTGGGCGTTGAACGTGCCATGCTCGTTGCGCACAAACGTCTGCGTAAGCGTCGCAAAGGGCCGGCGCGTACCGTACCAGGCAAACTTGTTCGTGCAATGCGACTGGCTGGTGCCGAAGTCGGCCGAGCGCCGCACGGCGGAGTTGGCACCGTCGGCGCCGACGACCAAGTCATAACCGTCGAAGCTGGCGACCGTCGTCTCGAACTCGGGCGCTATAGCCACGGTGGCAAGCTGCTGGCGCAAGAGCCGCAGGAGGTGGAGACGACCGATGGCGGAGAAGCCGATGCCGTCGATCACCACGGGCGTGCCGCGATGCACGACGGTCAGGTCGACCCACGATTCCATCTGCGGCGTGATCAGGTCGTAGGTGGTCGGGTCGTCGGCGCGCAGGAACTCGAGCGCCTTGTCCGAGAACACGAGGCCGAAGCCGAAGACCGCGTCGGCCGGGTTCTGCTCGACGACGCGGATGCGCCAATCCGGGTGGCGGCGCTTGGCGAGATAGGCGAAATAGACGCCGGCGGGGCCGGCGCCGACGACCAGGACGTTCACTTCATCCCCAAATGGCTTTCGCGGCGTCTACACAGAGCTTGAGCTTCGCGCGCTCGTCCGCCTCGGTCACCGGATTGCCGCCAATGCTGCTCGCAAAACCGCATTGGGGGCTGATCGCGAGGCGCGACGCATCGATATAGCGTGCAGCTTCGTCCGCGCGGCGGCGCAGATCGTCCACCTTTTCGAGCTGCGGCGTCTTGGAGCTGACGAGGCCGAGCACCACGCCCTTGTTCTTGGGCACGAACCGCAGCGGCGCAAAGCCGCCCGCGCGCGGCGTGTCGAACTCGAGGAGGAAATGGTCGACGTTCGTGCGACTGAAGAACTTTTCGGCAACAGAGTCGTAGCCGCCTTCCGACAGATACATGCCTTTGTAGTTGCCGCGGCAGACGTGCACGCCGATCTTTATGTCGCGTGGCCGGTTCGCCACCGCCTGGTTGATCGCGTCGATGTACAAGTCCACCAGCCGCTCCGGGTCCTCGCCCGCCGCCTTCACCTTCTCGCGCGCCGAAGGATCGCAAAGAATGGCGACTGCGACTTCGTCGATTTGCACGTAGCGGCAGCCGGCGGCGGCGAGCTCGGCGATCTCCTGCTGGTAGACGCGTCCAAGGTCGGCGAAAAACGCCGGCGCGTCGCGATAGGCCGCGCGATCGCCCCAATCGGCAAACCGGTAGAAATGCATCGTCGAGGGCGCCGGCATCGTGATCTTCGGCGTGCGCGCGGTGTGCTCCTTCACGAACCGGAATTCGTCGACTGTGATCGGCGCGCTGCGCGAGACTCTCGCGCGCACGTACGGCGCGGTGAACTCGCTCTCGTGGCCGTGGGCGTCGTGGAACCGAAATACGGCATTGCGCACCTCCAGGCCGGTGGTCAGGCGCACGAACTTTTCCCAGTACGAGACGCGGCGGAACTCGCCGTCGGTCACCACCGGCAGGCCGCACTCCTCCTGCAGCTGGATCACCTCGCGGATCGACTCGTCCTGCGCGGCGCGGAGCGCGTCGGCGGGGAGCTCTCCCAACGAGTGGCGGCGGAACGCCTCGCGCAGCTTCTTGGGGCGCAGCAGGCTGCCGATATGGTCGGCGCGGAAGGGCGGGATCATGGGCTCTCCTCAATTCTATTGTGCTATAGAATCGGTCGCGGAGGAGATTGATGAAGCAGGCTGCGCTGCCGCGCGCCGCGCCGGGCGCGCGGCGTCGACTTTCCGAAGTGCTCGACGCCGCTGCCAGGGTGTTTGCCCAGCGCGGCTACCACGGTGCCTCCACCAAGGACATCGCCGATCTGCTGGGCATGCGCCAGGCGAGCCTCTATTACTACTTCGATTCGAAGGACGCGGCGCTCGAGGCGGTGTGCCGCGAGGGTCACCAAGGGTACGTCGAGCGCATCCGCCGCATCGCGCGCAGCGACGCGAGCGCATCGGAAAGGATCGCGCTGGCGCTCTTTCACCAGGCTGCGCCGGAGCGCCGCGACTTTACGCTCGTCTTCCTTCGCGAGAGGCGTTTTCTGCCGCTGCCGGCGCGCAAGCGCATTCGCGCGTTCGAGGTGCAGTACGAGCGAGCCATCCAGCGGCTTATTGAGCAGGGAATTCGTTCCGGCGAGTTCCGCGCCGACCTGGACGCGCGCATGGCCACGCTGGCGTTCTTCGGCCTCGGCAACTCGGCGGCGGTGTGGTACGGCCGAGAACCTGCCGTCACGCCAGAACGCCTGCTGCGAGCCTACGTCGATTTGCTGGTGCGCGCATTGCGACTCACGCACTGAATGACACGCGAAGTGCATCTCATAGGCAGCGCCCCCGTCGCGGATGCGCGCATGGCGTTCGAGGTGTTTGGCAACGCTCTTAAGCGCTGCGCGCACCGCTACCCGGACGGTGAGCCCGGCGAGCGGCACAACTGGGTGCTGTGGCAGGCAGGCGTGCTGGCGCGGCATCCCGACTTCGAGCCGGTCAAGCTTCCGGACGATCCGCGCGGCGCCATCTGGAACATCACGACCTACGGCCTGCGCGCCGGCCGGCGCGCGGCCGATGTCACGTTCAACGATATCGGCTACGCGCGCGCGGCGCTCGCCTCGTATAGGCACTTCGAGCGGGCGCTCGCGGCTGGACACCTGGCAACGGACGCCAAGTTCCAGGTGTCGCTGCCCACCGCCGCGGCATTCATCTGGTTCTTCGTCGCCGAGGCAGCCGAGCAGGCAAGCTTGCTGCCCGCGTACGAGCGAGCGCTCATCGACGAAGTGCGGCGCATCGCCGAAGCGGTGCCGAAGGAGCGCCTCGCCATCCAGTGGGACGCGGCCGTGGAGCCGATCCGCATCGAGCGGCGCCGCCTGCGCGGTCCCGATCGGCGCTTTCGCGACTGGATCAGCGAGATTCCGGACCTCGAAGTGGAATTCAGCACGGCGATCGCGCGGCTGTGCAACGCCGTGCCGCGCGGCGTAGATTGCCTGCTGCACCTCTGCTACGGCGACTTCGGGCACAAGCACCTGCTCGAGCCGAGTGACATGCGCGTGATGGTCGATTTGTCGAACGCGGTGCTCGCGCGCCTCGAGCGGCCCCTCGAGCTCTTGCATATGCCGGTGCCGCGCGAACGCCATGACGACGCCTATTTCGCGCCGCTCGCGGCGCTCAGGTCGCCGCCGTCGACTCGGCTCGCCCTCGGCCTCGTGCATTACACCGACGGCGTGCAAGGCACCTTGCGGCGCATGGCGACGGCGAAGAAATATGCGCCCGACTTCGCCATCGCCACCGAATGCGGCCTCGGCAGACGCTCGGCCGAAACGCTCCCGGACTTGCTGCGCATCCATGCAAAGGCGGCCGATGCGTGACGCTCTGCGCCGCAAGACAGCGCCGGGTTTGCTCGCGGAGCGAGCGCGCCAGTCGCCGCAGGCGGTCGCCTACCGCGCAAAGAAGCTCGGCATCTACCGCGAGCGAACTTGGCGCCAGTACGCCGCGCTCGTCGGCCGCGTCGCCGACGGGCTGGCGAAGCTCGGCCTCGCACGCGGCGAGCGCGCCGCCATCATCGGCGATTCTTGCGAGGAATGGGTGCTCGCCGATTTGGCGGCTCAGACGCTCGGCGCGGTGACCTACGGCATCTATCCCACCGCTTCGGCCGCGGAAACCGAATACCAGCTGCGCGACGGCGGCGCGTGCATCGTGGTCGCGGAGAACCAGGAGTACGTCGACAAGGTGCTGCCGATCATGGATCGGCTACCGCAGGTGCGCCAGATCGTGGTGATCGATACGCGCGCGATGTTCGCCTACCGGCACGAGAAGCTGACGAGCTTTGCCGCCGTGCTTGATTCCGGCGTGGCGGACGACGAAGCGGCGATCGCGCGGCTCGAAGCACTGGCCGGTGAGCTCGCGCCCGATGGACCGGCGTTCGTCATCTATACGTCGGGCACCACCGGTCACCCGAAGGGCGCGCTCTGCTCCCATGGCCGCCACCTCGCCGGCACGTACAACATCGTCGAGCACTATCCGCTCCTCGCCGAGCTGCAGCGCACGGTCGTGTACCTCCCGCTCAGCCACGGCCTCGGCCGCGACATCGCGATTACGCTGCCGCTGATGAGCGGCCTTGTGCCGCACTTCGGCGAGGACGTGGAGGATCTCGGCACCGCGCTCTTCGAAGTGGCACCGACGGTGCTTTTCACGGTGCCGCGCTACCTGCAGAAGTTCGCCTCCCGCGTTCTCGTCGCGCTCATGGATTCGAGCGCGCTCAAGCGCCGTGCGTACGACATCGCCATGAAGATCGGCCGCCGTTATGCGCGCGAGCGGTGGGAAGGCCGCACATCGGCGATCGACCGCCTGCTCTATGCCCTGGCGCGGGCGCTCGTCTTCCGGCCGATCCTCAACAAGCTCGGGCTGGATGAGCTGCGTCTCGTCATCTGCGCCGGCGCACCGCTGTCGGTGGAGACCGCGGCGCTGTGGCAGATCTGGGGCGTGAATCTTTGCGAAGCGTACGGGCAGACCGAGGAAGTGGGCGCGATCATCAGCGGCCAGCGCGGGCCCTTCCCTCGCCCCGGCGACGTCGGCACGCTCGCCGCGGGCTGGGAGTTGCGCATCGCAGAGTCAGGCGAGATCCAGCTGCGCGGCGATTATGTGTTCGAGGAATATCTCGGCCAGCCGGAGGCGACACGCGAGGTGCGCGGCGCCGATGGTTGGCTGCGCACCGGCGACATCGGCGAATGGAAGGACGGCCAGCTGCGACTTCTCGACCGCGCTCGCGACTTCATCGTCACCGCCGGCGGCAAGACGCTTTCGCCCTCCTATATCGAGAACATCCTGCGGGCGAGCCCGTATGTTGCCGAGGCGGCGGTGTTCGGCCATGCGAGGAAGTATCTCACCGCGCTCATCGAGATCGATTTCGACACGGTGTCCGACTGGGCGCGCACCAAGAACATTCCCTATAGCGGCTTCACTAGCCTTGCGCGCCATCCCGAAGTGGAAGCGTTGCTGAAAAGCGAGATCGAGCGCGCCAATGCGCAGCTCGCCCGCGTCGAGCAGATCAAAGCCTTCCGCATCCTGCCGAAGGCGCTCGACCCGGAAGAGGAAGGCGAGCCGATCACGCCGACGCGCAAGGTGAAGCGGCAGCTGATGTACGAGCGCTTCAAGGACCTCGTCGAGTCCATGTACGATCGAAGCGAGGAGGAGCTGCTCGCAAGACAGACAGGCACCCTATTGCAGCACTGACCGAGGAGGAGGGAAGGATGAAAAGCGTGCGAATGGCGAGCGCCGCAGCGCTTGCGCTCTTGACGGGGGCGGTTGCAGCGCAGGACGCGTATGTCGTCGGCGTGACCGGTGCGATGACCGGCCCGCAGGCCGGGATTCTGGCGCCGGTCGTGGAAATGGCCGGCGCGTACGTGAATCACATCAACGGCCGCGGCGGCATCAATGGAAAACAGGTGCGCCTCATCGTCGCCGACGATCAGGGCGAGCCGTCGCGCGCCGCGGCGAACGCGAAAAGACTGATCTCGCAGGACAAGGTCGTGCTGCTGCTCGAGACCAGCGTTTCCTCCACTTATGCGCCCGTGCTGGCGGAGACCAAGCGCGCCGGTGTGCCGCTTTACTTCGCCGGCGCGGTCTGCCCGAAGGAGACCTATCCGCCCGCCGATCCGCTGCAGTTCTGCTCGACCGCCTTCGGCGCGACGCTCGATTCGCAGGCGGCGCTCGCTTTTATCGGCAAGAACTCCAAGGAACCGGTACGCCTCGGGCTCGCCGCGATGGCGATTCCGATCTCGCGCGCCGAGATCGACTACGCCGAAGGCCTGTCGAAGAAGCTCGGCATGACGCCGGTCGACAAGGAGGTCACGCCCCCGCCCACGCCGGACTACACACCTTTCGCAACCAAGCTCAAGGACGCCAACCCTAACTGGATGTGGGCGTGGTCGCCGTGGTTCTCGCAGGTGCGCACCTACGAGGCGATGCGCCGCATCGGCTGGCAAGGGCGCTATATCACCTGGGCGCATCTCAACGCGGAGGAAGAACTCGCGCGCATCAAGGACCCGGAGTTCTATGTCATCGGCACCAACGCCTTTTTCGAGGACAACCTGCCGATCCAGGCCGAGATCCGCGCCGTCGCGCATCGGGGCAACGTCAAGTACCCGGCCACCTATCTCACCGAAGGGTACATCGTGGGACTCGTGCTCGAAACGGCACTCAAAAGCGCGGGCTGGCCGCCGACGCCCGCGAAGGTCGCTAGCGCGATGAGCAAGCTGAAAGTCGACCTTAAGGGACTGCGCGGCGGGCCGCTCGAGTGGACCAAGGACAACCACTTCCGCACGCGCCAGTACTACCGCGTATGGCACTGGGACGGAGCGAAGAACGCGGTCGTGCGCGTGCAGGACTGGCAGGCGATCGACGTCGCGCGCCAATAGGCGCACCGTCGCGGTGCAACTCGCGGTCAATATCGTCGTCCTCGCGTCGATCTATGCGCTGATCAGCTGCGGCTACGTCCTCATCTACCGCGTCTCGCGCGTGCTGTCGCTCGCGCACGGCGAGCTGATGCTCCTCGGCGCGTATGGGCTGTATACCACCGCCTCGCTCTTTGCCGGCTCGCCGCTCCTCGCCGTGGCCGTGTCGGCGGGGCTTGCGGCGGTGATCGGACTCCTGGTCTACGTCCTCCTTATGCGGCGGATGACGGGCGAATCGGTGCTCGCAGCGGTCCTCGTCACCATCGCGCTTGGCATCCTGGTGCGCGGGCTGACGGTGCTCGTCTGGTCGACGCAGGAGCAGCACCCGCTCAACGTCCTCGGCTGGCGTAATCCTTCGCTCGCGGTCGGCGGCAGCGCACGCATATCCGGCGTCGGCCTCGCCTTCGTGCTCACCACGGCGGCGGTGTACGGCGCGCTTTACTTCTTCCTGCGCTATACGCACTGGGGCATCCGCATGCGCGCCGCCGGGCAAAACCCGCTCCTTGCCGCGCAGCGCGGCATCAACCTGCACGGCGTCTATGCGCTCGCCTGGGCGCTCGCCACATTCACGGGCGGCATCGCCGGCATGCTCATCGCCTGCGACAGCGCGCTCGACCAGACGATGGTCACCATTGGCCTGAAGGCCTTCCCCGCCGCGCTCGTCGGCGGGCTGGATAGCCTGCTCGGCGCGCTCGCCGGCTCGCTCATCGTCGCGGCGGCGGAAGTGCTCCTCATCTACTACGTCGATCCGCTGCTCTCCGAAGTGGTGCCTTTCGCCGTGCTGATCGCGATGCTGGTGGTGCGCCCGTGGGGACTCTTCGGCTCGCGCGAAGAGCTCGATCGAGTATGAGCACGCCGCGCGGCTCGGGCTACTTCCGCACGCGCTACGCCGAGGACCTCCGGCTCCTCGATACGCGCACGCAGAAAGCGACCTTCGGCGCCTTTGCGCTCGTCGCGATTGCCCTGCCCTTCGTTGCCTCGCCGTTTGCACTCGACCTCGCGAACCAGGTGCTGCTCGCCGCGGTCGGCGCCGTCGCGCTTATGCTGCTCACGGGCTATGCCGGCCAGATTTCGCTCGGCCACGCCGGGCTCCTCGCCGCCGGCGCCTATACCACCGGTATCCTCTTCAAGGAGTTTGGCGCCGCTTGGTGGATCACGCTGCCCTGCGCCGCGCTGGTCGGCGCCCTCCTCGGCGTGATCTTCGGTCTGCCGTCGCTGCGCCTGCGCGGCCTTTATCTCGCCGTCTCTACGCTGGCGCTTCACTTCATCGTGATCTACCTCGGCAACGAGTACGAGACGAAGCGCGGATTCTCTACCGGCGTGGTAATCGATTCGCCGATCGCGGATGCGCGCATCTGGTACGCGGTGCTCTTCGCCGCCGCAGCCGCCGCCGTGCTGCTGGCGCTCAACCTGCTCCGCACGAAGACCGGCCGCGCCTGGCACGCGATCCGCGGCAAGGAAGCGGTCGCCGAAGCGCTCGGCGTAAATATTCCCGCCTACAAGCTGCTTGCCTTCGTGATCAGCGCCACCATGACGTCGGTGGCGGGGTGCCTCTTCGCCTACTACCGCAGTTTCGTCTCCGCGGAAGCGTTCTCGCTCTTCCTCACGATCCAGTACGTCGCCATGGTGATCATCGGCGGCATGGGATCGATTCTGGGCGCGGTGCTGGGCGCGCTCTTCGTCACGCTCTTCCCCTACGCGATCGAATACCTGGTCGCGGCCGTGCCGACGCCGGCGGCGTGGGCGAATTCGCTCTTTGCGGTCAATTACGCGGCCTTCGGCCTTGTGATGATCCTTTTCCTCGTGTTCGAGCCGGCGGGGCTCGTCGGCATCTGGCGCCGCCTTCGGGATTACTTCCTGCTCTGGCCGTTCCGGCGCAAACCGGTGGCGGCCTCGCAATGAGCGAGCTGCTGCTCAAGGTGGAGAAGCTCGAGGTGACCTATCAGCGGGTCATCACGGCGGTGCAAGGCGTTTCGCTCGAGGTGGCCCGCGGGGCGCTAGTGACGATCCTCGGGACGAACGGCGCCGGCAAGACGACCACGCTGCGGGCGATCTCCGGCTTCATCGGCCTCGACGATGCGGAAGTCACCGAAGGCGCGATCCATTACAAGGGCGAGCGCATCGAGAACCAGGCGCCGCACCGCATTACCGCGCGCGGCATCGTGCTGGTACCGGAGCGAAGCAAGGTGTTCGAGAACCTTTCGGTCGCCGACAACCTCGAAGCCGCTCACCGGTCCGGCGCCGATCGCCGCCGGCTCGCCGCACGGGTGTACGAGTTCTTTCCACGGCTCGCGGAGCTGCGCCGGCGCGAAGCCGGGCTGCTTTCGGGCGGCGAGCGCCAGATGCTGGCCATCGGCACGGCGTTGATGTGCGAGCCGGAGCTGCTGCTTGTCGATGAGCTATCGCAAGGGCTCGCGCCTCTCCTCGTGGGGCAGCTGATGGCGCGGCTGCAGGCGATCCGCCGCGAGCTCGACATGACCGTTCTTCTGGTCGAGCAGAACGCGCGTATGGCGCTGGCGCTGGCCGATTACGGCTATGTGATGGAAAACGGCCGCATCGTGCTCGGCGGCACGCCCGAGCGGCTGCGTGCGCATGCCGACGTCGCGGAGTTCTACCTCGGCGGAACGGGCACGCGCCGCAGCTATCGCGACGTCAAGCAGTACCGCCGCACCAGGCGCTGGTATGGCTGAGCTCGACTTGCGCGAAGTGCATCTCGGCTTCGGCGGCCTGAAGGTGCTCGAGGGCGTGTCGTTCGTCCTCGAGCCGGGCGAGCTTTTCGCGCTCATCGGCCCGAATGGCGCCGGCAAGACGAGTGTGCTCAACTGCATCTGCGGCATCTACCGTCCAACGGGCGGCAATGTCTTCTTTCGCGGCGTGCGCATCACCGGCGAGTCGCCGCACGCCATCGCCCGGCGCGGCGTCGCACGGACTTTCCAGCACGGCGAGCTGCTGCCGCACTTGAGCGTGCTCGACAACCTGCTCATCGGTCGGCACACGCGCCTCCACGCCGGTTTTTTCTCGCAGGCGCTCTTCCTGCCATCGGCGCGTGCCGCGGAGCGGGCGCAGCGCGAGGCGGTCGAGCGTATCCTGGAGTTCGTGGAGCTCGAGCGCTACCGCCACCAGCCGGTAGGCACGCTCGGCTTCGGCACGCAGAAGATCGTCGGCTTCGCACGCGCGCTCGCTCTCGAACCGAAGGTGCTGCTCCTGGATGAGCCCTCGGCCGGGTTGAACCGCGAGGAGCGCGAAGATCTGGCGCGGCATATCCTGCGCATCAAGCATGAGCTGGGCATCGCCATGGTCTGGGTCGAGCACGACATGCAGATGGTGGCGGACCTCGCCGATCGGTTGTATGTGCTGAACTACGGCGTGCCGCTGGCCGCCGGCGTGCCAGAGACCGTGCTGAAGGACCCGCGCGTGATCGAGGCCTATCTCGGAGCAGCGACAACGTGAACAAGCCGCCATTCCACGCCGAGCACATCGGCAGTTTCGTCAGGCCGCCGCGGCTGATCGAGGCCGCGCGCGCGCACAAGGCAGGCAAGCTGGATGACCCAGGGTTTCACACCGTGCAGGACGACTGCATTCGCGAGATCGTCGCCTTCCAGGAGTCTATCGGGCTGCCGAGCATCACCGATGGCGAGTTCCGCCGGCGCAGCTGGTCGGCGGGCTTCATCGACGCGGTCGAGGGCTTCGGGCTGCGCGACGGCACGCTCGGCTTTCGCAACGAGAGCGGCGTGATGGGCGTCGCGTCCTCGCCCTACGCCAGGCAGAAGCTCAAGCGCAAGCACCGCATCGTCGCCGACGATTTCAGGTTCTTGAAATCCGTGGTGAAGCGCGGCGTGCCCAAGGTCACCATCGCCGCGCCCGACGTGATGCATTGGTTCCTTGGGCCCCAGGCGTTCGACAAAAACATATACCCGGACCGCGAAGCGTTCTTCGCCGACCTCGCTGCCCTCTACAGCGCGGAGATCACGGAGCTCGCGAAAGAGGGCTGCACTTACCTGCAGCTCGACGACACGGCGCTGCCGTGCAACTGCGATCCCAACGCGCGCAAGGACGTCGTGACGCGCGGCGAGAATCCGGACGAGCTCACCGAGCGCTACGCCAAGCTCTTCAACGAGTGCATCGC
>DASXRW010000422.1:0-1733 GCA_036506355.1 Burkholderiales bacterium | reverse complement strand
GAGACCTCGCGCGCGCGGATCGCGCGTGCCAGTTCTACGGCGCCCCAGCGCCAGAGGTCTTTCACTTCACCGCCACCGCCTGGATCTCGATCATCATGGCCGGATCGGCGAAGCCGCTCACGGTGATCGCGGCGCTCGCCGGAAAGTCGCGGCCGAGGATCTCGGTGCGCAGCTCCGTCATGCGCGTGGTGTAGCGCGCGTCGATGAGAAACACGGTCATCGTGACCAGATCGGCGAGCGTGCAGCCCGCCTCACCGAGCGTCTTCTCGATGTTGCGGAAGGTCTGGCGGCACTGCGCGTCGAAGTCGCCGGCCAGCGAGCCGCCGGCGTCATCCTTGTGGCCGGTGTGCCCCGCGACCCACACGATGCGCCCCGCGCCCTCGGTGATGACGGCGGGCGAGAAGGCGCGCTTTTGCTGCCAGGTGCCGCGAACGAAGCTCTTCTTCATGCAGCCGCCTATCTTGCGAACGGCTTCTCGGCTTCGAGGCGGCGCTTCGCGTCTCGCGCCACCGAGAGATCGAAGAGCTGCTCTCGCGTCGCCTTCTTCTCCACGTAAGTGAAGTAGTCGGCCCAGTAGTTCTGCATGGCGAGGATCGAGTCGATCGGCGGCGTGCCGTCCTCGGCTATGTAGGACCAGTGCGGCGCGATGGCCTTAACGAGCTCGGGTTTGTTGAGGAAGGTGTTCTTGGCGAGGATCTCGAGGATGTCCGGGTGCTTGTCCGGCGCCGTGGCGGCGGCGTTGAACTCCTTCACGCCCTGCAGGTACGCCATGGCGAAGCGCACCAGCACGTCGCGCTTGCCCTTCACGAATTCGCCGCGCGCGGCGTAGACCGCGATCGAGCTGTTCGGCTCGATCTGGTCACCGGTGGCGACGATCGGACCCCATTTGTTGTTCTGCGCGAAGAAGCCGAACTGGTACGCGAGGTCGGTGGCGTCGACCTGCTTTTGCCCGAGCATCTTCATGAGGTCGGGCTGCGGCACGCCGGCGATCCACTGCACGTCCTTGCGCGGATCGAGCCCGGCCTTCTGCAGCGCGCGCGCAATGTCGTACTGGTTGATGCTGCCGACCGCGCCGACGCCGATCTTCTTGCCCTTGAGCTTGGCGAAATCGGCGGGCGTGCGGATGCCGCTCTCGTAGAGCTCCTGGGTCACGTTCACCGCGAGATAGCCGTAGCCCGGGCGGTTGTGGCCGCGGTCGAGCACGATGACCAGCGGTGCGCCCTTTGCGATGCTGTTGAACAAGCTCGCCGTGGCCGGCATGAGCGCGATGTCGAGCTCGCCGGCGAGCAGGCCGGGAACGGCGAAGGCGCCGTCGTTGAATTTCTTCACCTGGGGATCGATGCCGAGTTTCTTGAAGTAGCCGCGCGCCTCGGCGACATAGAAGCCGCCGCCGGAAATGAACGGCCCTTCGCCTACGTTGATGACATCGTCCGCCCGCGCGGCAAGCCCGCCGCTTGCCACGATGAGCGCCAGCACCATTCTCCAGACCATGAAGATCCCCCTCGGTTTTAGTGGCCGTCGCGATAGGCGGTCCACGGCGCGACCTTGCGGTCGATCCACTGCTGCAGCTTGATGACGAGCGCGCCGAACACGGCTAGCGCCACCAGGTCGGCGAAGACTTTCTCGGTTTCCATCACCTGCCCGGCCTGCATCAGCAGGTAGCCCATGCCGCTCTGGCTCGAGCCGCCGATCATCTCGGCTGCGATCACGAGGATTATGGTGACGCCCATGCC
>DASXRW010000421.1:0-8528 GCA_036506355.1 Burkholderiales bacterium | reverse complement strand
TTCATCTGCGACGAGTGCATCGAGCTCTGCAACGACATCATCCGCGAGGAGACCGCCTCCGATAAGGGCGGCAAGGGCGCGAAGTCGGACCTGCCGACGCCGCGCGAGATCCGCCAGATCCTCGATTCCTACGTGATCGGCCAGGACACGGCGAAGAAGATCCTCTCCGTCGCGGTCTACAACCATTACAAGCGGTTGAAGCACCTCTCGAAGAACGACGAGGTCGAGCTCGCCAAGTCGAACATCCTGCTGATTGGACCTACCGGTTCTGGGAAGACGCTGCTCGCCCAGACGCTGGCGCGGCTGCTCAATGTTCCCTTCGTGATCGCGGACGCCACCACGCTGACCGAAGCCGGCTACGTCGGCGAGGACGTCGAGAACATCATCCAGAAGCTCTTGCAGAACTGCGACTACGACGTCGACAAGGCGAAGCGCGGCATCGTCTACATCGACGAGATCGACAAGATCTCGCGCAAGTCTGACAACCCTTCGATCACCCGGGACGTCTCGGGCGAGGGCGTGCAGCAGGCGCTTCTGAAATTGGTCGAAGGCACCATCGCTTCCGTCCCGCCGCAGGGCGGGCGCAAGCATCCGAACCAGGACTTCGTGCAGGTCGACACGACGAACATCCTCTTCATCTGCGGCGGCGCGTTCGACGGCCTCGAGAAGATCGTGCGCAACCGCACGGAGAAGACCGGCATCGGCTTTGGGGCCGAAGTTAAAAGCCCCAAAAACTCCAAGGCCACCTACGATCTCCTCAAGGCGGTCGAGCCCGAAGACCTTATCAAGTACGGGCTCATTCCCGAGTTCGTCGGGCGCCTGCCGGTGCTCGCGACGCTGGAAGAGCTCGACGAGCACGCGCTGATCGAGATCCTCACCGAGCCGAAGAACGCGCTCCTCAAGCAGTACCAGCGCTTGTTCCACATGGAAGGCGTGGAGCTCGAGATCCGCACCGGCGCGCTCGGCGCCGTGGCGAAGAAGGCGCTCGCGCGCAAGACCGGCGCGCGCGGCCTGCGCTCGATCCTCGAGCAGGTGCTGCTCGACACGATGTACGAATTACCGACGCTCGAGAACGTCAGCAAGGTCGTGGTCGACGAGCAAATGATCTCGGCCGACGGCAAGCCGCTGCTCATCTACTCCGACACTCACAAGGTCGCCGGTAGCTCCGCTTAGCTCCACGGCCGGACCGGCCGTCGCAGCACTACATTTCGTCACGTATTCCGCATTGCAGCGTAAGAACGTTGCGTGTACGCTTTGACCATTGATTTTTCTGGGGGAACGCCGCACCTATAGGCAACTGACTGTGCGCGCGGCAACCCCTTGACGAGGCTAATCTAAATGTCCGAGCAATCCCCTTCCGCCACCGAGATCGTCCAGTATCCGCTGCTGCCGCTGCGCGATGTCGTGGTGTTCCCCCACATGGTGATTCCGCTGTTCGTGGGGCGGCCGAAGTCGATCAAGGCGATGGAGACCGCGATGGAGGCAGGGAAATCGATCCTGCTGGTCGCGCAGAAATCCGCCGCCAAGGACGATCCGGGCCCGGGCGACATGTATTCGATCGGCTGCGTCTCGAACATCCTGCAGATGCTCAAGCTGCCGGATGGGACAGTCAAAGTGCTGGTTGAAGGCGGCACGCGCGCGCACATCCGCGATGTCGTCGACGTGCGCACGCACTGGGTCGCCGAGGCCTCCGCGGTGCCGCTCGACGCCGCGCCCGCGCCCGAGGTCGAGGCGCTGCGGCGTGCGCTGCTTTCGGCGTTCGATCAGTACGTCAAGCTGAACAAGAAGATCCCGCCGGAGATCCTGACTTCGCTCTCCGGCATCGACGAGGCGGGACGCCTGGCCGACACCGTCGCCGCGCACCTGCCGCTCAAGCTCGAGCAGAAGCAGCAGGTGCTCGAGATGTTCGACGTCAAGCAGCGCCTCGAGCATCTGCTGTCGCAGCTCGAAACCGAGATCGACATCCTCCAGGTGGAGAAGCGCATCCGCGGCCGCGTCAAGCGGCAGATGGAGAAGAGCCAGCGCGAGTACTACCTGAACGAGCAGGTGAAGGCGATCCAGAAGGAGCTCGGCGAAGGCGAGGAGGGCGCGGACCTCGAGGAGATGGAGAAGCGCATCCGCCGCGCGCACATGCACAAGGAAGCGCGCAAGAAAGCCGAGTCCGAGCTCAAGAAATTGAAGCTGATGTCGCCCATGTCGGCGGAAGCGACCGTGGTGCGCAACTATATCGAGACGCTGGTCAACCTTCCCTGGAAGAAGAAGTCGAAGATCTCGAAGGACATCAGCGCCGCGCAGCAGATCCTCGACAAGGACCACTACGGCCTCGAGAAGGTGAAGGAGCGCATCGTCGAGTACCTGGCGGTGCAGACGCGCGTCGACAAGATGAAGGCGCCGATCCTGTGCCTGGTCGGCGCGCCCGGCGTCGGCAAGACCTCGCTCGGCCAGTCGGTCGCACGTGCCACCAACCGCAAGTTCGTGCGCATGTCGCTCGGCGGTGTGCGCGACGAGGCCGAGATCCGCGGTCACCGCCGGACCTACATCGGCTCGATGCCCGGCAAGATCCTGCAGAACATGACCAAGGTCGCGGTGAAGAATCCGCTGTTCCTGCTGGACGAAGTCGACAAGATGGGCATGGACTGGCGCGGCGATCCGTCCTCGGCCCTGCTCGAAGTGCTCGATCCGGAACAGAACCACACCTTCGTCGACCACTACATCGAGGTCGAGTACGACCTGTCGGAAGTGATGTTCGTCGCCACGGCGAACACGCTGAACATTCCGCCGGCGCTGCTGGACCGCATGGAAGTGATCCGTCTCTCGGGCTACACCGAGGACGAGAAGATGAACATCGCCATCAAGTACCTGCTGCCGAAGCAGATGAAGAACACCGGGCTGAAAGACGGCGAGTTGTCGGTGTCCGAAGCCGCGATCCGCGACATCGTGCGCTACTACACGCGCGAGGCCGGCGTGCGCGCCATGGAGCGCGAGCTGTCCAAGATCTGCCGCAAGGCGGTGAAGCAGCTCCTCACGGAGAAGCAGGCGGGCGAAGCCAAGGCGCACCGCATCACGGTGACGCCCAAGAACCTGGACAAGTACCTCGGCGTGCGCCGCTACACCTTCGGCATGGCCGAGAAGCAGAACCAGGTCGGCCAGGTCACGGGCCTCGCCTGGACCGAGGTCGGGGGCGAGCTGCTGACGATCGAGGCGGTGACCATGCCCGGCAAGGGCAAGACCATCACCACCGGCAAGCTCGGCGAGGTGATGCAGGAATCGATCCAGGCGGCGCTCTCGGTGGTGCGCGCGCGCTCGCGCCGCCTTGGGGTCAAGGAAGACTTCTACCAAAAGAACGACATCCATATCCATTTGCCGGAGGGCGCGACGCCGAAGGACGGCCCGAGCGCCGGCATTGGGATCGTCACCTCCATGGTGTCGGTGCTCTCCGGAATCCCGGTGCGCTCGGATGTCGCGATGACCGGCGAGATCACGCTGCGCGGCGAAGTGCTGCAGATCGGCGGCCTGAAGGAGAAGCTGCTCGCGGCGCATCGCGGCGGCATCAAGACGGTGCTGATCCCCGAAGAAAACGTGAAGGACCTGGTCGAGATCCCGGACAACATCAAGAACAAGCTCGAGATCGTGCCGGTGAAGTGGATCGACAAGGTGCTCGAGATCGCGCTCGAGCGCCAGCCCGAAGGGCTCGCCGAGTCCGACGAGTCGGCGCCGATCCCGCCGAAGCCCGACGACCAGACCGGCGCGGTCACCACTCATTGACGTGAACAAAGCCGACCTGATCGAGCAGATCGCTCAGGCGGCCGAGATTTCCAAATCGGCCGCGGAGCGCTCGGTCGACGCGCTCGTCAACGCCGTGAAGACGAGCCTGCGCAAAGGCGACATGGTGACGCTGGTCGGCTTCGGCACCTTCTACGCGGGCGTGCGCGCCGCGCGCACCGGGCGCAACCCGCGCACCGGCGCCCCGGTGGAGATCAAGGCCGCGAAGCTGCCGAAGTTCCGCGCTGGAAAGGCCCTGAAGGACGCGATAAACTAGCGCCCCCGTTTTTTACGAGCGAAGAAGCTCGCTTGTAAGGCAGGGGTGCTTAGCTCAGCGGTAGAGCGCTGCCCTTACAAGGCAGATGTCGTAGGTTCGACCCCTACAGCACCCACCAGCAACAGAAGGAGCGGTAGTTCAGTTGGTTAGAATACCGGCCTGTCACGCCGGGGGTCGCGGGTTCGAGTCCCGTCCGCTCCGCCAACTCTCTCATCCGCACGGATCAGCGCGCACTGCGCGAGGCGTGAACCACACGTAGTCGTAGCTCGCCACGTCGTACTCGCGCGGCAAAGACTTGCCGGTCTCGACTTCAACGAATGCAACGCTGAGCACGTCGCGATCCGCGAGGTACAGCGGCACACCGCGGTCGCGGCGCGCGTGTCCCGCCCCTGCGATGAGCACGCTGCGGTCTTTCAGCACGGATGCCATGCGCGCGTCGCGCGAGCGCTGCGCCTCGACCATGCCGGCGAGGCGCTTTGCCTCGGGTGCCGCGCCGCAATGACCGTCGATGATGTCGCGCTCCAGTGCTGCCTTCACCGCCGGCCCAGGCGAGGAGAGTCCCGAGCGCGCTGGATCGGCGACGATGGCGCGCGCGTCATTGCGCGAGAGGTTGGCGGCGATGATCGGCCAGCCGCGCTCGAGCGCGAATTGCACGAGCGGCTTATAGAGCGGCCAGTTCCAACCCTTCCGATCGAGGCGACCGGCGTCCGCTAGCGCTTCTGGCTCTCTGAGTGCGGCGTCGATCGCCGCCTGATGCTCGCTGTCGAACTGCTCCATGGCGAGCAGGCGCGGCGTGCCAGCCAGTGCCTGTAAAACGACGAGCTGCAGCCGGTGGTGCTCGGCGTTGTCGTGGATCTCGCCGAGGATCACGTGCCGCGCGCGCGAGGCGCGCTCGAACAATTGGTCCGTCGAGACAAAGGCCGCAGCGCGTGCGTCCCAGATCTTGCCGACGAGCGGATGCTCTTGGACCTGGTGGGCGCAGGAGACGAGCGGCGCCGTCGCGAGCGCGACCAGTAGCTTTTTCGCTGCTAAAATCGCGTCCCTTCCATGTTCGATTTCGTCCAGAAGAACAAGCGCATCCTGCAGGTCTTCCTCGGGCTGATCGCGATCACCTTCGCGACCTGGGGCATCGAATCCTACACGCGCTTCTCCGGCGGCCGCGACACGGTGGCGAGCGTCAACGGCTCGGACATCTCGCAGCGCGAGTTCGCCGAGCAGCTGCGAGCGCAGCAGGAGCAGGTGCGCCGCATGTTCGGCGGGCGCGTCGACCCGGCGGCGTTCGACAATCCGGAAACGCGCCGCGCGGTGCTCGACCAGATGGTGGCCGAGCGCCTGGTCGCCACGGAGACCGCGAAGCGCCACCTTGCGATCGACAACAGGCGGCTGATGGACCTCATCGTCTCCGTCCCCGAATTCCAGGTGGATGGAAAGTTCTCGCCGGAAGCCTTTGAGCGTATTGCCCGCTCGCAGAACCCACCGCTCAGCACCCGGCAATTCGAGGAGCGGCTGCGCCAGAGCATCTCGTTCCAGCAGCTCGCGGGCTCGATCGGCGACACGACCATCGTGCCGCGCGCCGTGGCGGCGCGCCTGGCGGCGATCGAAGTGCAGCAGCGCGAGATCGCCGAAGCGCGCATTCCGGCCAAGCAGTACCTCGGCCAGGTCAAGCTCGACGAGGCGAAGATCAAGGAGTACTACGACGCGAACCAGGCGGAGTTCCGCACGCCCGAGCGCGTGCGCGCCGAATACGTCGTGCTCTCGGCGGAGAATCTGGCGAAGCAGGAAGCGGTGACCGAGGACGAGATCAAGAAAGCCTATGAAGAGCGCGCGGCGGCGTTCCGCGTCGAGGAGCAGCGCCGCGCGAGCCACATCCTGGTGAAGACGAAGGAGGAGGCGGACAAGATCGTCGCCGAGCTGAAAAAGAATCCGGGCGCCTTTGCCGAGCTGGCGAAGAAGCAGTCGCAGGACCCGGGCTCGGCGGAAAAGGGCGGCGACCTCGGCTGGTTCGGCCGCGGCGCGATGGTCAAGCCCTTCGAGGACGCGGTGTTCTCGATGAAGCAGGGCGAGCTGCAGGTCGCGCAAAGCGAGTTCGGCTTCCACGTGGTGCGCGTCACCGGCATCCAGGCGGGTAAGAGTCGCCCGCTCGAGGAAGTGCGCAAGGAACTCACGGCCGATCTCACGCGCCAGAAAGCCGCGCGGAAATACGCCGAATCCTCGGAAGCCTTCGGCAACCTGGTCTACGAGCAGTCGGAAAGCCTGAAGCCCGCGGCCGAGCGCTTCAAGCTGCAGATCCAGAGCACCGGCTGGATCGCCAAGGCGCCCGGACAGGAGCTCGGCGCGCTCGACAATCCCAAGCTCCTCGCGGCGCTCTTCTCGCAAGACGCGATCGCGAACAAGCGCAACACCGACGCGATCGAGGTGGCGCCGAGCACGCTCGTCGCCGCGCGCGTCATCGAGCACCAGCCGGCGGCGCAGCGCAAGTACGAGGAAGTCAAGAACGAGATCGGCGAATTCCTGCGCCGGCGCGAAGCGCTCCGGCTCGCCGAGCAGGAGGGCGCCGCGAAGCTCGAGCAGCTCAAGAAAGGCGAGAACCCCGCGCTCACCTGGAGCGCGTCGCGCATGGTGTCGCGCCGCGCCGCGCAGGGCCTGCAGGCCGAGGTGCTGCGCAAGGTGGTGGCGGCCGACGCCACGAAGCTGCCCGCCTACGTGGGCATGGCGATCCCGGAGACCGGCTACCTGATCGTGCGCATCACGAAGGTGATCGAGGGCGAGGCGCCCGCGGCCGGCGACAAGCAGTTCGAAGCGCGCGCCGCCGGCATGCAGGGCGCCGCCGACTACGAGTCCTACGTCTCGAGCCTCAAGGGCCGCGCGGATATCTCGATCAACGCCGCCAATCTAGAGAAGAAATAGTTCGCGCTCAGCTCTCGACCGCGACCACGTGCGCCTGGATCTTGCCGTCGACGGCGCCTCTCCCGAACCGTTTGGCGATCGCTTCCGCGGCGACGTCGGTGGCTTCGCCGAGCCGCGAGGCATCGCGGGTCTCGATCTCGTTCCTCAGCGGCGTGCCCTGGCAATAGGCGATGGCCGGGATCCGGGGAGATTCCGCCCGGCTGCGCGCGGCGAGCGTGTCGATCCTGGCCGGGGCACGGAAACCGCCGTCTGCAAGATCGCGCTCTATGGTGCGCCGGTCGTGATAACCGTGAGGGGTGCGGGCCATGAAGCGCGGCGGATCCTTGGGAAAGACCGATTCGAGCGCCGTCGTCACCGTGTCCGCGAATTCGTTTTCGGAAATCCGATCCCACACGTTGAAGATGAAAACACCCCCTCGCTTGAGCACGCGACGCGCCTCCGCGAATGCCTTGGCTTTTTCGGGGAAGAACATGACGCCAAACTGGCACAGCACGGCGTCAAACGTCGCGTCTCGGAAGGGTAGCTGCATCGCGTCTGCCTGACGCCACTGCACCGCGCGCTTCGTTCCTACCGCGGCGGCCTGGTCAAGCATCGCCTGGTTCAGATCCGTAGCGACGATGGCTACCGTGTCGGGTAGCGCGGACGCGAGAGCACGAGTCACCACGCCAGTGCCTGCTGCAATCTCGAGTACCCGGGACAATGACCTCGAACGCAGCCGGTTCGCGAGGTCCGCGGCGTACGGCTCGAAGATCAGCGGTACCAGATGCGTTTCGTAGAGCTTCGGGATCGAGCCCGCAAAGACTTTGTCGGTATCGGGACTGCCCATGAATAATTACGACCCTGGCCCCGAACTCTGTTCCGCGGTGGTCCCGATTCCGGCGACGACGTGGCTGAAGCCCGCGTCGACGTACAGGATCTCGCCGGTCACTGCCGCCGCCATGTCGGAGAGCAGGAACGCGGCGGCATTGCCGACGTCCTCGGTCGTGACGTTGCGCCGCAGTGGCGCGTGCTCTTCCACGAATTTGAGGATTTTTCCAAACCCGCTGATGCCGGCGGCCGCCAGCGTCTTGATCGGGCCCGCCGAGATCCCGTTCACCCGGATGCCCTGCGGCCCGAGGCTCGAAGCCATGTAGCGCACCGCCGCTTCGAGGCTCGCCTTCGCGAGCCCCATGGTGTTGTAGTTCGGCACGACGCGCGTCGAGCCGAGGTAGGTCAGGGTGAGGAGCGACGCTCGCCGCCCCTTCATCATCGGCAGCGCTCCCTTCGCGAGCGCCGGGAAGCTGTACGCCGAGATGTCATGCGCCTGGCGGAAGGCCTCGCGGCTCGTGCCCTCGAGGAAATCGCCGGCGATTGCTTCGCGCGGCGCGAAGGCGAGGGCGTGCACCAGGCCGTCCAGGCCGTCCCATTGCTTGCGCAATGCCTGAAACAGCCCATCGATCTCGGCGTCGCTCGTGACCTCGCAGGGCAGCGCCGCCGCGGCGCCGAGCTCCTTCGCCATGTCCTCGGCGCGCTCGCGGAAGCGCTCGTTCTGGTAGGTGAGGGCGATCTCCGCGCCTTCGCGCCGCGCCACCTTGGCGATGCC
>DASXRW010000420.1:0-4325 GCA_036506355.1 Burkholderiales bacterium | reverse complement strand
GGCTCGAGCCTGCGCCCGACGCCGGAGTTCGCGTTCCTGTGGATCGCGATCGGCATGATGTACGGCCAGCTCGGCCGGAGGCCGACGACCTAAAAATGGCGCTCGCCACCCTGCGGCAGTCCGGGGTCCCGGCGCAGGGTCACCCCGATGCCATTGCAGTCGTGCGGCGCAAGCCGCACGTCTGCTTCGTCGCGCCCTACGCCTGGCCGGTGCTGTCGCGCGACCCGAACATCCAGGTCGTGGGCGGCGCCGAGGTGCAGCAGTGCATCCTCGCGCGCCTGCTTGCCGACAACGGCTACCGCGTGTCGATGATCTCGTTCGATTACGGGCAGCCGAGTCCGGCGCTGGTCGACGGCGTCACGGTCTACAAGTCCTTCCGCGAGCGCGCCGGTATTCCGGTGTTCCGCTTCCTGCACCCGCGGTTGACGACGATGTGGCGCGTGCTGCGCGAGGTCGACGCCGACGTGTATTACCAGCGCTCTAGCGCCATGTGGACCGGCGTCATCGCCGAGTTCTGCCGCCGCTACGGCAAGCGCGCCATCTACGCCGGCGCCTCCGATCGCGACTTCGACGTCGGCCAGGAGCAGATCGTGCTCGTACGCGACCGCTGGCTCTACCGCCGCGGCCTCGCGCGCGTCGATCGCATCGTGGCGCAGAACCCCTATCAGGTCGAAAGCTGCCGGCGCAATCACCAGCGCAGCGCCGTGCTCATCCCGAGTTGCTACGTGCCGCCATCGGACGCGAAGCGCGCGAGCCCCGAGCATGACCGCATCCTTTGGGTCGGCACCATCCATGGCTACAAGCGCCCCGAAATCTTCCTCGAGCTCGCCGAGCGGCTGCCCCACCGGCGCTTCGTGATGATCGGCGGGCCGAGCATCGGCGGCGAGCGCCTGAAGGCCGGCTATTACGAGGCGATCCGCGACCGCGCGGCGCGCCTGCCGAACCTCGAATTCACCGGCTTCCTGCCCCTTGCCGGGGTCGAGCCCTGGTTCGACCGCGCGCGGCTCCTGGTCCTCACCTCCGTCTACGAAGGCATGCCCAACGTTTTCCTCCAGGCATGGGCGCGCGGCGTGCCGACCGTCGCCACCGTCGATGTCGGCGCGCCGGTCAACACCGTCTTTGCCGACGCCGCGCAGGGCGCACAGAAGATCGAGGCATTGCTTGGCGACCAGGCGTTGTGGACGCAGGCGTCCGCCGACAGCCTGGCCTATTTCGAGCGCAATCATTCCAGCGCAGAGGTGCTGGCGCGCTACGCGCGCCTCCTGGAAGAGCTGGTGCCGTGAACGCCGCAACAAAAGCCATCGCCGCACAGGGCCTTGCGCGGCGAGCGTTCTCGCTTGGCGCGGTCAAGGCGTTCGACCACGCGCTGCAGTTCCTGCTGCCGGTGGTGCTGGTGCGCTGCCTCGATACCGCGACCTTCGGCGAATACCGCCTGTTCTGGCTCGCGGTGGGCACGGTGATGGCGGTAGCGACGCTCAGCATGCCGGGGGCGCTGTACTACTTCCTGCCGCGCTCCGACGCGCCGACGCGCCGGCTCTACATTCACCAGACGCTCGCCTTCCTCGCCACCACCGGCCTGGTCGCGGCGTTCATCGTCAGCCCGCTCAATCCGTGGCTGCCGGCGACGCTGCATCCGCTCGCCAAGTACGGCGCGCTGATGCCGGCGTTCGTCGCGCTGTGGGTGGTGTCGTCGCTGCTCGACTTCCTGCCCACCATCGAGGAGCGCATCCCGTTGCAGGCCTCGGCCACGATCTCGGTGGCGCTGGCGCGCGCAGTGCTGGTCGCGGGCGGCGCCTGGTTCACCTCCGACATGGCGGTGATCCTGTGGCTGCTCCTCGCCACGGTGCTCCTCAAGCTCGCGCTGCTGCTCGGCTACATCGGGCGCTTCCACGGCTGGGGCAGGCCCTGGTTCAAGGCAGCCGTGTTCGGCGGCCAGATCCGCTACACCGCGCCCTTCGGGTTTTCCTCCGCCTGCTACGTGCTGCGCTCGCAGGCCGACCAGTGGGTCGCGGCCTCGCTCTTCGCGCTGCACAGCTTCGCCGCCTTCTCGATCGCGGCGATCCTCGGCCAGCTCGTCAACATCTTTCGCACCTCGGTGGTCGAGGCCTTCATGCCGAGCATGAGCCGCATGGAAGCCGCCGGGGATCTCAAGAGCATGATGGAGATGAACGCGGGCGCCAACGCCATGGTCGGCATGCTGCTCCTGCCGATGCTCGGCTTCGTCTTCGCGTTCGCCGAGGACCTCGTCAGCCTGGTCTATACCGCGTCGTACATCGACGCCGCGCCGGTGATGCGCGTCTACATCATCGGCATGGCGGCGCTGGTGGTCGAGCTCTCGAGCGTGCTGCAGCTCCTGCGCCAGGGCATGTTCGCGCTCGGCATGAACGTGCTGGTGCTCGCCGTGGCCGTGCCGCTCAGCTATTTCGGCGGCGTCGAGCTCGGACTCGCCGGCGCCGCCGCGGGCAGCGTCACCGCGCTCTATCTCGACCGCATCGTCACCCTGCGGCGCATCGCTGCCATCTCGGGGGTACCGGTGCGCGAACAGCAGCACTGGGCGAGCCTCGGCCGCCATTTCGCCTGGACCGCGGCGGCTACGTTCGTCGCCTGGCTGACGGTGCATTACCTCTTCGCCGGCGCGCCGCTCGTGGTGCGGCTCGCGGCCGGTGCGTGCGTGCTCGGCGCGCTGTACGCCGCGACCAACTGGCACAACCGCACCTCACTTTCCCCATGAGGATCGCGCTCGTCACCGGGTCCCTGGTGCATGGCGGCGCGGAGCGCCAGGCGATCACGCTCGCCAACCGGCTCGCCGAGCGCGGCCACGAGTGCCACGCGATCTACATCAAGAACGACCCGAGCCAGCTCTCGCGCCTGCGGCTGCCGCCGCCGGCCACGGTGCGCTGCCTGCACGCGAGGCGCTATTTCGACCTCGGCGCGCTCTCGCACCTGCACGCGGCTCTCACGCGGCTCGCGCCGCAGGCGGTGCTCGCGACCAACCCCTACGCGCTGATGTACACCGCGCTCGCCAACCCGGGCGTGCCGCTCGTGGTGACGCTGCACTCGACCTACATCCGCACGCTCAAGGAGCAGCTCCAGATGCTGGCTTACCGGCCATTCTTCTGGAGCGCGGCCTGCGCCGTGTTCGTCTGCGAGCGCCAGCGCCGCCACTGGCTGCGGCGCGGTCTCTTCGGCCGCACCAACCGGGTGATCTACAACGGCGTCGACCTCGAGCACTGGCAGCCGCTCAGTGACCAAACGCGCGCGAGCGCGCTGCGGCGCCTGCTCGGCTTCGCCGAGCAGGACTACGTCATCGGCCTCTCCGCCGTGCTGCGGCCGGAGAAGAACCCTGCCCAGCTGGTCGAGGCGATCGCCAGGCTCTGCAAGCAGGGCCTGCCCGCCCGCGCGCTCTTCATCGGCGACGGGCCCGAGCGCGCCTCGGTTGAATCCACGGCCAGAAAATTGAGCATCGCGGATCGCGTCGTCATCTCCGGCCTGCAGGAGGACGTGCGGCCGTTCCTGTCGGTGTGCGACGTCGTCGCGCTCACCAGTTTTACGGAGGCGTTTTCGCTCGCCGCCATCGAGGCGATGGCGCTTGGGCGCCCGGTGGTGCATCCCGACGTCGGCGGCGCCGCCGAGATGATCCACTCGGGCCAGGACGGCTGGCTGTTCCCGGTGGGCGATACCGCTACGCTAGTCGACCGCCTCGCCGTGCTCGCCGACCCGGTGGTGCGCACCCGCATGGGCGAGAACGCGCGCGCGACGATCGCGCAGCGCTTCTCCGAGCGCGCGATGGTCGAGCACTACGAGGGCCTCCTCGTGGAGCTCGCGGCAACCAGGAGCAAAAGTGAACAGCTACGAAACCGCGCAACAGCGCATTAGGAGCCGCGGCCGGACCTGGCTGGTGACCGGAGCGGCGGGCTTCATCGGCTCGCACCTCGCCGAGAGCCTCTTGAAGCTCGGCCAGTCGGTCGTCGGCCTCGACAACTTCTCCACCGGCAAGCGCGAGAACCTGCCCTCCGGTATCCGCTTCATCGAGGGCGACATCCGCTCGCTCGACGCGTGCCGGCGCGCCTGCGACGGCGTGAACATCGTGCTGCACGAGGCCGCGCTCGGCAGCGTGCCGCGCTCGATCGACGATCCGCTCGCCTCGCACGACAGCAACGTCAACGGCTTTCTCAACATGCTGGTCGCGGCGCGCGACGCCGGGCTGCCGCGCCTGGTGTTCGCGAGCTCCAGCGCAGTGTTCGGCGACGAGCCGGCGCTGCCCAAGGTCGAGAGCCGCATCGGGCGCGCGGTGTCGCCGTACGGGCTGACGAAGCACATCAACG
>DASXRW010000419.1:0-1537 GCA_036506355.1 Burkholderiales bacterium | reverse complement strand
GGCATCGCCAGCGGCACGGTCGCGCCCGATGCCGGGCGCGTCGTCTTCGCCGGCATCGACATCACCCATCTGGCGCCGGAACGCCGCTGCCGCCTGGGCATCGGCCGCTCGTTTCAGATTCCGCAGCCGTTCAACGGCATGACCGTGTTCGAGAACCTGGTGGTGGCGGCGGCGTTCGGCGGCGGCAAGCGCGAGCAGGACGTCTACGGCGGCTGCGTCGCGCTGCTCGAGCAGTGCGCGCTCGCCGACAAGGCCAACAGGCTTGCGGGCAGCCTCACGCTGCTCGACCGCAAGCGGCTCGAATTGGCGCGCGCGCTCGCCACCGAGCCGCGCGTGCTGCTCCTCGACGAGGTGGCCGGCGGGCTGACCGAGCACGAATGCGCGGCACTGATCGACTTGATCCACAACATTCGGCGCACCGGCATCTCGATCGTCTGGATCGAGCACATCGTGCACGCGCTGATCGCGGTCGTCGACCGTTTGCTTGTGCTCTACGGCGGCGGCTTCATCGGCGAGGGCGCGCCGCGGGCGGTCATCGCGTCGCCCGCGGTGCGCGAAATCTACATGGGAATTCCCGCCGATGCCTGAGCCGCTCCTCGAGGTGCGCGCGCTCGATGCCTTCTACGGCGACTTCCAGGCGCTGTTCGGCGTCTCGCTGCGAGTGGCGGCAGGCGAGGTGGTTGCGGTGATCGGCGCCAACGGCGCCGGCAAATCGACGCTGCTCAAATGCATTGCCGGCGTCATTGCGTCACGTCGCGATGCGATCCTGTTCGACGGCGAGCCGATCGGCGATGCGCCCGCGCATGCCGTCGTCGCTCGCGGCATTGCCCTCGTGCCGGAAGGACGCCGGCTCTTCTCCTCGCTGTCGGTCGAGGAGAACCTCCTCATCGGCGGCCAGCTCGGCCGGCCGGGGCCGTGGAGTTTGCCTCGCCTCTACGAGCTGTTCCCCGCGCTGGCCGCGCGGCGCCATCAGCCGAGCACCTCGCTCTCCGGCGGCGAGCAGCAGATGGTCGCCCTCGGACGCGCGCTGATGTCGAACCCGAGGCTTCTCCTGTGCGACGAGATCAGCCTCGGTCTCGCGCCCATCATCGTGCGCGAGATCTATGCCCGGCTGCCGTCGATCGTCGCCGAAGGCAGTTCCCTCATCATCGTCGAGCAGGACATCGTGCAGGCGCTCAAGGCGGCACACCACGTCTATTGCCTGCAGGAGGGTCGCGTGGCGCTCGCCGGTGCCGCCGACACATTGACGCGCGAGACGATCTCGGCGGCTTACTTCGGGGCGTGAGGACTGTGACTCAGAGAACAACAGGCGGAACGACCTTTGGTGTCCTCCGCGCCGCGGACTCGGTGCGCTCCCCTCCTCCGCCGCGTCTTCGCGGCGCGTTAAGAATGTAATCGCGATGGAATGGGTCAACATCGTCATCCAGGGCGTGCTGATCGGCGGGCTTTACGCCATGTTCGCCGCGGGGCTCGCTTTGATCTTCGGGGTGATGCGCCTCGTCAACATCGCCCACGGCGATCTGATCGTGCTCGCCGC
>DASXRW010000418.1:0-22773 GCA_036506355.1 Burkholderiales bacterium | reverse complement strand
CATCGATCTCGTGCGCGCGCGGCTGCGCGCACCCGGCTAGCCATTCGCGTTTCCTCGGCGGAATCAGCCGCTTAACCCGATTGGCGTTTGAGGGCGACCAAGAAATATCGACTGGCCGAAGTTTGGTGGCGTTAGCAGTTAGCGCCCGGCCATGGGTCCTCTTCGGGCTATTGTTATCTCTTCCGTTCATTTGGAGCAGCGAGGGGTTCCAGGAAATGGCTTTTCCACGAACGTACTGGCGCAAGAAAGTCGAAGAACTCGAAGGAACGGTTGTGCTCTATCGGCGCGGAGCGGAATCCTGTCTGCTGGACCTTCAAAAAATGCTGCGGACGCTCGATCTCGATGTCGCACAGGCCATGAGGAACGGAATGACGCCTGAAGCAGCAAGAGAACACGTCCGTACCATGTATCAACTACAACAAACACTTTGCCGGTCACAGACAGAGCTCGACCAGCAAGAGCAATCGCGTCTAAATGAAGCACGAGCTAAAGCTCAGCGATACGCAAACTAACCAGCCGCATAACAGCGCGATCGGCAGCGACACTTGGCAAGCGCCGTTGGCGCTCGCGCGTGCGCGTCATCGCGGACGTTAGGGGATCCATGCGGTCTCAAAATCTGTTGCTTACCACGCTCCCCGGTAAGGTGCGCGACCGGCTGGGCCGCTACGCTCGGACGCTAGACCTCAAGCAGGGCGAGATACTCCACCATCCCGGGCAGGCGATCTCGCACGTGTACTTCCCGCTCGGCTGCCTGATCTCGGTCACCGTCACCATGGCGAAGCCGCAGACGGTCGAGGCCGGGATCGTTGGGAGCCGCGAGATGGTCGGGTTGAATGCGTTCATGGGCGGACGGGAGACGAACCAGACGGAGTACATCTGCCAAGTCCCCGGGGCTGTGGTGCGCATCGAAGCCAAGCCTTTCTTGCGCGAGTTCAACCGCGTCAAGCCGGTCCGCGACGTGATGCTGCGGTACACCCAGGCGTACATCGCGCAGCTCTCCCAAAACGTGGCCTGCAACCGACTCCACAGCATCGAGCAGCGGCTGGCGCGGTGGATGCTGGAGTGCCGGGACCGGCTCCGGTCGGACGACCTGAGCCTGACCCACGAGTTCATCGCCGAGATGCTCGGGGTCCGCAGGGCCGGAGTGAGCGAGAGCGCCGCGAAATTGGAAGATCACAAGCTGATTGAGTACGGGCGGAAGAAACTCCGCATCACCGATGCGGCAGGTCTGGAGAGGGTGTCGTGCGAGTGCTTCCGAGTGATCCGACAGGAATACGACCGCCTCCTGGGGGTGAAAACAACGGCAGGCGCGTGGCTCGCGTGGTTACCTTAGGCGCTGCGCGAGCGGCGTTTCTTGCCGTCGTCGAGCAGACGTGGATGCTCAACTTCCGCGTACGCAACCTCGCAGCGATGGTCGAGCAGCTTCGCAAGGCGAGCATCGCCGTCGAGGTGGATCCGGAGACCTATCCGAACGGCCGCTTCGCGCGCCTCACCGATTCCGAGGGCAACCCGATCCAGCTTTGGCAGCCCGGCAAGTAGCCTGTTCTATACTGGGGCATGGCGAAACTGCGGCACATAGCAGTGGTGGTGAAGGATCTCGAGAAGGCCGCCGCGTTCTACGAGAAGGTGTTCGAGCTCAAGCGCGTCGGCGAGGAGCACCTCGAGATGGGCTCGGGGATCTATCTGAGCGACGGCGTCATCAACCTCGCCCTTCTGAAGTACAAAGGCGAAGCCGGCTCAGGGCTGAAGGACGCCGCGAATTTCGTCGGCGCGCATCACTTCGGCTTTCAGGTCGACGACGTCGAAGCGACGAAAAAGCGCATCGAGGCGGCGGGCGGCAAGTTTTTCTTCACCTTGGGGAAATCGAAAGAAGAGGCCAATTTCGAGGTGAAGTTCAAAGACCCCGACGGGGTCATCTTCGACATCTCCGAGAAGGGCTGGCTCAAGTAGTTCCCGTGGGGATGTGGCGAGCGGTACGCGTGCGCTGGTTGGTGAGCCAGCGCGAGCGCCCGGCGAGCGAATAGAAGAGCGTGCGCAGCCGCGGCGGCCAGAAGGTCGGCATGCCGTACAGCCGCGAAATCCGCTGGGTGTGATTGGTGAGCGGCCGCTCGGCGCGTTCCCACGCCTGCAGTTGGGCCGCGATGTCGTCACCACGGTCGAGGAACACCGCAAGCGAAAGCGCGTTCATCATCGCGCAGCCCGCGCCCTGCCCGATGTTCGGCGGGATCGCATGCGCCGCGTCGCCGATCACCGCGACGCGGCCCGAGGACCAGCGCTTGAGGCGAATGTATTCGAAGCGGTCGTAGCGGCCGTCGTCGCCGATGCGATCGATCAATGGGCCGAGGTGCGGGAACGATCGCTTCCAGAGCGATCTGTCGATCGGCAAGGCGCGCGCCGCGGCGTCGTCGTGCGGCATCGAGAGCGCGAGATAGAGGTGCGTCGTGCTGCACGGGTTGTAGAGCAGGCGCCGGCTGCCCGACCAGTACTCTATGGTGCGGCTGTCGGTGCCCTCCTCCGCGCTCCGCGTCGGAATGAGCAGGCGCACGCAGCCGTCGCGCAGATAGCGGCGATGGCTGAGGAGCCCCAGCGCGTCGCGCAGGCGGGAATTGACGCCATCGGCGGCGACGATCAGATCGGCCTTCAGCCGCTCGCCGTTGGCAAGCTGCAGCTCGCCGGCCGGCGTCGCTGAGATGCCTTCCGAGCTGGTGAGGATCTCGGCGCCGGCGCGCCGCGCCGCGGCCGCCAGCGCATCGATCATGCGCTGACGCAGCACGCCGTAGACGCGAACGTCCCAATGGTGGATGGAGAGCAGCCGGTCGTTCTGGTCGCGCGTCTCGCGCAGCCGCGCGCGCGCGCCGTCGCGGATCGTGTCTTCGCAGGCGCCCAGCGCCTCGAGCACGCGCAGGCCGTTCTCGTAGACGTTGATGCCGGCGCCCGCGGTGCGCAGGCGATCGGCGCGCTCGTGCACGCGCACGCGCCAGCCGCGCTGCGCGAGCGCGCAGGCCGCGGTCAAGCCTGCGAAACCGCCGCCGACGATCTCAGCGTTGCCCTTCATCTGCCCCAGAATACGTCATCAATGACGCTCGATGAACGCATCGCCCGCTTCCCGCGCCGCCAGTCGAAGACGATCTCCTATCGCGAGACCGGCGCCGGGCAGGCGCTCGTGCTCCTGCATGGCATCGGCTCGAGCTCGGCGGGCTGGCTCTGCCAGCTCGAAAGCCTCGCCGGCTATCGGTTGATCGCGTGGGAGGCGCCGGGATACGGCGAATCGGATTTCCTGCCCGGTGCGACGCCGCGCCCGGCGGATTACGCGCAGGCGCTGCACGAGTTCCTCGACCGGCTGCTCCTCAAGGACGTCGTGCTCGTGGGCAACTCGCTCGGCTGCCTGATGGCAGGCGCGTACGCCGCGGCGCATGCCGAGCGCGTGCGCAGCATGGTGCTGCTGGGGCCGGCAGGCGGCTATGGTGGCCTACAGGACGGAGAACAAAAGCTGCGCGGCCGTCTCGAAGAGCTGAATCGGATCGGACCGGAAGGGCTCGCGGAACAGCGCTCGCCGACGCTGATCGCGAAAGGCTCGTCGCCCTCTGCGCTCGAGCTAGTGCGCTGGAGCCAGCGGCGCATCCGGCCCGAGGGTTATCGCCAGGCGCTGCAGTGCCTCGCGCAGGGTCGCCTCGCCGAAGACGCGCGGCGCTTTCCCAAGAAAGTGCTGGTCGCCTGCGGCAGCGAGGACGTGATCACGCCCGAGGCCGGCTGCAAGGCGATCGCCGCCGCGTTTCTCCGCACGGAGTACCGGACGCTTGCCGGCGTCGGCCACGCGCCGCAGATCGAGGCGGCCGAGACAGTCAACGAGCTGATCGCCCGATTCGTACCCCGATAATTCGGGGCCAGGACCGGAATTAATTGTGGTCCTGACCCCGAATTCGCCTGGTTTATTTCCTGAGGATGCCGATGCGGCGCAGGATCGCGGTGTGCGTCTTGTACTCGCGCCAGAGGTCCGCGCGCAGCGTGTTGCCCGGACGGTAGTCGACGTCGATGCCGCGGTTCGCCATGTCGGCGGCGAACTTCGGCTCGTCGATCGCCGCTTTCGCGGCGTCGTGCAGGTACCGCTGCACCGCTGCCGGCGTGCCTTTCGGCGCGAGGATCATGTACCAGACGCCGTTCGCCACGTCCCAGCCCAGCTCCTTCGCCGTCGGCACGTCGGGAAAGGTGCTCATGCGCTGCGGGCGGAAATTCACCAGCACCCGCATGCGCTTGCCGTCGACCTGGCCTTTCAGCTCGCCGGGCTGAGCGACGAGCGCCTCGATGTGCCCGCCGAGCAGCGCCGGGCTCGACTGTGCCCACCCCTGGAACGGCACGTGGATCATCTTCACGCCGGCGTGGTACATCAGCTCCTCGAGGTTGAGATGGCTCGAGGTGTTCTCGCCGGGCGAGCCGACGCGGATCTTCCCGGGGTTCGCCTTGGCGTCGGCGATGAGTTCCTGGATGCTCTTGTACTCGGACTCGGCGCGCACCGCGATCATCGGGTAGTACGCCACGAGGTTGAGCACCGGGTCGTAATCGTCGGGTGTCTTGTAGGCGAGCTCCTGTTGCTGGGGCGCGATGACGAGCGCCGAATGCGGCGTGGTGATGATGGTGTAGCCGTCGGGCGCACTGCGCGCCATCTCCGCCACCGCGACCGAGCCGGCGGCGCCCGGACGGTTCACCACGTTCATGCCCTTCGGAAACCTGGGCTTCATGCCTTCGGCGACGAGGCGCGCGACGATGTCGAGAAGCCCGCCCGGCGGGTAGCCGGCGTACATCGTGACCGGCTTGTCCGGATATTGCGCCGCAGCGGGCAGCGCCATGCAAAACGCAATGGTCGCGAGCAAAAATCGCATGACGGACTCCTCCTGGCGCCGATGCTAGCATCCCGCTCATGCGCATGACCGATGCCCAGCTCGCGCAATATCAGCGCGACGGCTTCATCATCTTCCCGGCCTTGTTCAGCAAGGCCGAGATCGCGGCGCTCAGGGCTGAGACCGAGCGCCTGTCAGCCGTGCAGGCCGATACGGTGATCCGCGAGCACACCGGCGCCGTGCGCTCGATCTTCCGCGTCCACGAGGACGACGGCGCGACGCGCTCGGCGGCGTTCCGCGCGCTGGTGCGCACGCCGCGCGTGCTGGAGCCGACGCGCGCTGCGCTGGGCACGGACAAGGTGTACGTCTACCACACCAAGATCAATACCAAGCCCGCGATCGAGGGCACGGTGTGGATGTGGCACCAGGACTACGGCTCGTGGAAGCGCGACGGCTGCCCGCGGCCGGACATGGGCACCTTCGCGCTGATGCTGACCGATTCGGTGGAGATGAACGGCGCGCTCTACGTCGTGCCCGGCAGCCACGAGCGCGGCCGCATCGAGCCCTACTACGACGAGAACACCTCGTACAAGTTCTGGGCGGTGCCGAAGCCTGAAGTGATCTCGGTGCTGAAATCCTCGCCGCCGCCGGTCGCCATCACCGGGCCTGCCGGCACGGCGGCCCTGTTCCACTGCAACCTGCTCCACGCCTCGGGCCACAACCTCTCGGCCGAGGACCGCTGGCACATCTACATCTCCTTCAACGCCTGCGCCAACGCGCCGCAGTTCAGCCCGCAGTCGCGACCGGACTGGGTCGTCTCGCGCAACACCAGGCCGCTGCCGATCGAGACCGACAGCTTGAATTCGGTGAATTCGGGGACGGAGCCCGAACTCCTCAAGGCTTGAACTTAGCCGGCGCGGCGGTTGCGCTTCAGACGAGACGCAGACGCCTTGCGCGCGCGCAGAACTTGTACTCTGAGCGCAGCTCATCGGCAGGTTTAGTACTAGCCTTCTTCATAAATGACCTGTCTGCGAAAGCGGATCGCGGAATACGGTCGCTGCATCTTCAAATGAGACGCCATGTAGGCGAGGTTTTCCGCCGCCTTTGCTGGATCCCATTCGTACCGCATGCCGGATTAACGGCATAGCAACAACCAAAACGTGGTCTGTCCCTGATTTGAACTGGGGTCTGACCCCGATTCAGGCGGGTTTCTTTTCGGCGCGCGGCTCGACGGGCTTGGCGTCTTGCTCGTCGGCTGGCGTCAGCGAGAACGCATCGCTGGCGGGGAACGTCTGCTTGAGGGCCTCGTCGAGCTTTTCTTCCGTCGTCAGCGTGCTCATGTGCTGAAGCTCTCGCCGCAGCCGCAGGTGCTGGCGGCATTCGGATTATCGAAGCGCAGGCGCCGCGAAAGCCGATCCTGCACCACGTCGAGGGTCGTGCCCTGCACATGGGGAAGGCTGGCGGGATCGACGGCGATGCGGATGCCGTTGCTCTCGAACACCGCGTCCTGCGCGCCGATCGCCTCGGCAGGGTCGACACGGTACTTGTAGCCCGAGCAGCCTGCGGGCCTGACCGCGAGCCGCACGGCCACCGCGCCCGGGTGCTTGGCGAGTTGCGCCGCGAAATGCCGCGCGGCAGATACGCTCAATACAACCGGACGCGCAGTCCCATGCGACGGCGCGGCGATGCGCAACGCCGCATCCTGCGCAATCACGATCACGACATCGCCCTCGCCGCCGATCGCTTGGCACGCGAGGCGCGCAGCCGGCTCGAACGAGCACGCCTTGTCGAGCATGTCCAGCTCGTCTTCGCTCGCCGCGCCCACGCTCTCCAGCCCCTCGCGCACGATGACGCGGCAGGTCGCGCAGGCGAGCGCGCCGCCGCAGTCGTGCGCCACCTCGACGCCATGCCGCAGCAAGCTGTCGAGGAGGCTTTCGCCCTCGGCGAGAGGCAATTCAATTGCGCTGGCTTGCGGCTCCTGAGCGCGCAGCACCGTGAGAGTGGCCATGCGGGTAAGACTTCGCCGGGCGGGGATGGTTTCAGCCATGGACCATGACACCGACCACGACCGCCGCGTCGAGCACGACCCAGCCCACGCAGGCGAGATAGATCGTCTTGTCGCGTTTCTGGAGTCCATAGACAAACCACAGGCACGCGGCGAGGAGATACGAAAGCCACGAAACGAGCGAGACACCGCCGGCTTCACGCCCGATCCAGATGGTCAGGACCTGCGGCACCGTCATGAGCATGGTGAAGACGGAAAGGCCTCGCAGGACTTTTTCGAGACCGCTGACCGTTGGTGCGCTGGACGGCGCGCTAACGCCAGCGCCATCGACGGGAAGCAGCGCCATGTGTGAGCCTCCTTGGCTGGTCCAATAAGATTAGATGACGCGCTCGCGCAGCGCGTTCCCGCAGCTTTTCGACTGGGGTCTGACCCCGGTCAGGCGGCTTTCTTTTCGGCGCGCTGCTCGACCGGCTTCGCCTCTTGGCTCAGGTTCATCGCGGTGTTGACGAGCGCGACGTGCGAGAAGGCCTGCGGGAAGTTGCCGAGGTGGCGGCCCGAGCGCGGGTCGTACTCCTCCGAGAGCAGCCCGACGTCGTTCGCGAGGCGGCACAGCCGCTCGAAGAGCTCGCGCGCCTCGTCGCGCCGGCCGAGCATGATCAGGCAGTCGGCGAGCCAGAAGCTGCAGGCGAGGAATACGCCTTCGCCGGGCGGCAGGCCGTCGAGCGACTTTCGCGTGCGGTAGCGCAGCACGAAGCCTTCCTCGGTCAGATCGCGCTGGATCGCCTCGATCGTCGCGATCACGCGCGGATCGCTGCACGGCAGGAAGCCGGTCATGGGAATAAGCAGGAGGCTCGCGTCCAGCTCGCGGGAACCGTAATGCTGCACGAAGCTCGCGCGCTTTGCGTTCCAGCCCTGCTTGCAGACGTCGGCATGGATGCGATCGCGCAGGCGCCGCCAATGCTCGACCGGGCCGGGACGGCCGTGGGTCTCGACCGCCTTGATCGCGCGGTCGAACGCCACCCAGCACATCATCTTCGAATAGGTGAAGCGCCGGCGCGGCCCGCGCACTTCCCACAGGCCTTGGTCGGGCTCCTGCCAGCAGGTCTCGAGGTGCTTGAGGAGCGCGCACTGCACGTTCCACGCCGCCTCGTGCTTCGGCAGGCCGTGCTTACGTCCCTGGTGCAGCGCGTCCATCATCTCGCCGTAGACGTCGAGCTGCAGCTGGTTCGCCGCCGCGTTGCCGATGCGCACCGGCTGCGCGTCCTCGTAGCCCGGCAGCCAGGGGAGCGTCATCTCGGGCAGGCGGCGCTCGCCGGCGAGGCCGTACATGATCTGCAGCTGGCTCGGCGCGCCGGCGATGGCGCGCACCAGCCAGTCGCGCCACGCCACCGCCTCGTCGTAGTAGCCCGCGTTCATCATCGCGAGCAGCGTCAGCGTCGCGTCGCGCAGCCAGCAGAAGCGGTAGTCCCAGTTGCGCACGCCGCCGAGCTGCTCGGGTAGCGAGGTCGTGGGCGCCGCCACCAATCCTCCGGTAGGGGCATAGGTCAACGCCTTCAGCGTGATGAGCGAGCGGCGCACGAAGGGCGCCCATTCGCCCTTCACCGTGCACTGCTCGCACCATTTCAGCCAGCCCTCTTCGGTCGCCTTGAGCGCGCGCTCGGCATCGAACGGCGCCGGGATGTCGCGATGCGAAGCGCTGTGCGTGAGCGTGAAGGCGATGCGCTCGCCCGCACCGACCTCGAACTGCGTCACCGTGGTGAGATCCTTGCCGCGCAGCGGCAGCGGCGAGCGCAATACCACCATGTCGGGACCGGCGATGCAGCGGATGCCGTCGCCCTCGGGCAATCGCGTGACCCACGGCACGGAGGCGCCATAGTCGAGGCGCAGGATGAACTCCATGTCCATCTTCACGTGGCCGCGGCGGCCGTGCACCAGGCGCACGAGCTGGCAGGTCTCCTGGCGCGTCGGCATGAAATCGATCAGCGTCACCGCGCCTTCGGCCGTTTCGAAGTCGGTCTCGAGGATGAGCGAGTCGCCGCGATAGCTGCGCCGCGCGCAGGTCTTCACGCCGACGGGCGCGATGCGCCAGCGGCCATGCTCGCGCTTGCCGAGCAGCGCCGCAAGACAGGCCGCGGAATCGAAGCGCGGCCAGCACAGCCAGTCGATGGAGCCGTCGCGGCCGACGAGCGCCGCGCTGTGGCAGTCGCCGATCAGCGCGTAGTCTTCAATCCTCAAACTGCAGCACCGTCTTCACGTCTTGGTCGCGCTTCTCGTAGGCCTCGTCCCAGCGCTCGAGGGGCACGCGCCGGGTGACGATGCGGTCGAGCCAGCCGCGCTCGGCGCGCGCCAGCGCCCACGCCGCGTCTTCGTAATGCCGGCGATTCGCGTTCACCGTGCCGAAGACGACACGGTTCTCGAGCACCATCGACTGGTTGAGCGTGGCGATGTCGAACGAGGCGGCATGCTCCCTGCCGCCGAGGCCGGTGAGGCAGACGATGCCGCCCGGTGCGGTGCCGGCGACCGCCTGCGCGATGACCTTCGGCGCGCCGGTGCATTCGATCACGATGTCGAACTCCATGCCCGGGTGCTTGACGTGATGCGTCGCGCCGAGCTCGCGCACGAGCTTCGGCTTCGGCCCGTCGTCGTTGCGGTCGAGCACGTGCACCTCGAGGCCGCGCTGCACACCCATCAGCGCGGCCATCAGGCCGACCGGGCCGGCGCCGGTGACGAGCACCAGGCTCGGGGCCCAGCGCGCGCGCCGGCCGATGCGCTCGATATGCTCCCAGGCCTTCGCGAGGATGCTTGCCGGCTCGAGCAGCACTGCCGCGAGGCCGAGCGCCGGGTTCACCTTGATGGTGAACTCGGGCTTGTTGCGCCAGCGCTCGGCGGCGAAGCCGTCGGCCTGCTTGATGCCGCGCTCGGTGTAGCGCCCGTTCCGGCACATGTCCCATTCGCCGAGCGCGCAGTTCGGACACGGCACGGGATCCGGATGTCGCACGATCCCTACGACCTTGTCGCCGATCATGAAGCCGCTGTTCGGCGGCGCGCTGATGACGCGCCCGAGCGACTCGTGGCCGAGCACCAGGCGCTCGCGCCCCGGGACGGCCTCGCCATAGAGGCCGTCGATCAGCTCGCGATCGGTGCCGCACACGCCCACGGCGAGCGCCCGTACCAGGATCGATCCCCAGGCCTCGGGCGGCTCGGCGATGTCGTCCAGGCGCTGCGAGCCTGCTTTGCCGGGAATCAGGGTGACAGCCTGCATAGAGTTCAGATCGCAGCGCGCCGCCCTTAGTTCAGGCATTCTCCCGGGCCATGAAAGATGCCGTCGATGTCGTTTTTGTAGTTGCGGTGGGCTTGGCGGCGCTCACCGCCTCGGGCCACGCGGTCATCCACAAGCGCGATTCGCGCTCGGCGGCGATCTGGGTGCTGGTGATCTGGATCCTGCCGGCGCTCGGCCCGGTGGCCTACGCCATGCTCGGGGTCAACCGCGTCGAGCGGCGCGCGGCGCGCATGCGCCGCGGCATGGTGCGCCATCGCACCGACGCCCAGTTCCCGCCGAGCGAGCCCGGCACGCACTTCACGCCGCTCGCGCGGCTCGTCGGCCAGGTGGTCGAGCGCCCGCTGCTGCCGGGCAACGCGATCGACCCGCTGGTCGACGGCACCAACGCCTTCTCCGGCATGCTGCAAGCGATCAATGGCGCGCAGACGTCGGTCGCGATGTCGTCCTACATCTTCGACGGCGACGGCGTCGGCGCCGAGTTCGTCTCGGCGCTGGCAGGCGCGGTCCAGCGCGGCGTCGAGGTGCGCGTGCTGATCGACGACGTCGATGCGCGCTTTTCGAGCAGCACGGCGGTGAAGCCGCTGCGCAAGCGCGGCGTCAACGTCGCGGTGTTCAACCCGCCGCTCGTGCCGGCGCGCCTGCATGCGCTCAACCTGCGCAACCACCGCAAGATCCTGGTAGTCGACGGCGCGGCTGGCTTCACCGGCGGCCTGAACGTCGACTGCCGCTATTGGAAGCCCGAGGCGCCGGACCAGGCGTTCCGCGATCTGCACTTTCGCCTGCGCGGGCCGGTGGTCGCGCAGCTGATGGAAATCTTCGCCGACGACTGGCAGTTCACCACCGACGAGGCGCTGCGCGGCCCGAAGTGGTTCCCGCCGCTCGCACAGGAAGGCACGGTGGCGGCGCGCGCCATCGAGGCCGGGCCCGATGAATCGATCGAGCGCGTGCGCTGGGCGATCCTCGGCGGCCTGAACGCCGCGCAGCGCTCGATCAAGATCCTCACGCCCTACTTCATTCCCGACCAGACGCTGATCTCGGCGCTCGACGCGGCGGCGCTGCGCGGCGTGGAAGTCGACATCGTCATCCCGGAGACGAGCGACCTGCCGCACGTGCACTGGGCGATGTTCGGCCAGCTCTGGCAGGTGCTCGATCACGGCTGCCGCGTGTGGAGCCGGCCCGGCGCTTTCGATCATTCCAAGCTGCTCGTGGTCGACGGCGCCTGGACGCTGCTCGGCTCGGCGAACTGGGACGCGCGCAGCCTGCGGCTCAACTTCGAGATGAACGTCGAGTGCTACAGCGTCGAGCTCGGCGCGCACCTCGACGGCCTGATCCAGGCGCGCATCGGCGCCTCGCGCGCGCTGACGCTCGCCGGGATCGAGGCGCGTTCGCTGCCGGTCAAGCTGCGGGACGGACTGGCTCGGCTGTTCGCGCCTTACCTCTGACCGACGAATAGACGGAAAGCCAGAACGCGCCCCAGGCGCCGACACCCACGGCGAGGCTCTGCATCGGGCGGCGGTCCTTCCACATGCGGTTGACCGTCGCGTTGTCGGGCTCGGTGTAAGAATCCATCCACTGCACGCCTGGGAGGCGGTGGAATTCGCGCAGGCTCAGGGCTTCCGCCAGCACACCCGGTGAGTACGTGGCAAAGGCCTCGTCGTACGCCGTCTTGAAGGCATAGGAGCCATCCGCGGCGAGCAGGCTGCAGCGCCGCGCGACCGGCCGGTCGCCGCAGTCGAGGCCGACCATCTGGAGCCGCCCGCGCCGGTGCGCCTCGCGCAGCACTGTCCTGCCAAACTCAAGATTGGCGGGCGAAGCTGCGAGCGCGCCGCCCTCGCGTCCCTTCCAGCCGCTCGCTTCGAGCGCGAGGAAGCGCTCGATCTCATCGCCGAGGTCGCCGCCCGGGCCGACGCTGATCGTGACCATGCCCTGCTCGCGCAGGCGCTTCTCGTTGCGGCGCAACTGCCGGCGCAGCTGCCCCGACATCGCCTCCTCCATGTAGGCCTCGGCGCTCGCGGCCTTTACGAGCAGCGCTCGCGAGAAACGCGCCGTGCGCACCACGGTCCGCACAGCAGCCCGCAGCGCATCGTCGAACGGACCGCTGGCCGGCACGTACAGCAACTCGAGCACCGAGGCTTCGTTCATCGCCCAGTGGACCAGGGCGCGCAGGCATTCGGTGCTGGCGTGCGCGCGCACGAGCGGCGTGCACAGCAGATAGGCGCTGTGGCGCCACGAGGTGAGCGTCGCGACCGGCAGCCCCTTGAAGCGCCGGCGCCGCTCGAACGGAAAGAGACCGATGAGCGTCCCGCCGTCCCATATGCAGATACAGCGGAATCCCTCCCCCTCCCCCTGCGCGCGCAGCGCGGGCAGCAGGATCCACGGCTCGTAGAACGGGTTTGGCTCGACCGCGTGCGCGGCGAGGTCTTCCCATGGGGAAACAAGCGCAGCGAGCGATTCCGGGTCGCGCAGGACCTGAATGACGGGCTTCATGGTTCTTGCCACTTTTGTACCGGGCGGCGCGCCGCGGTGCCATCCGGCGGTCTGGCCCGGAAGGACTAATTCGGGGACGGAGCCCGATCTAGTTCAGGGACGGAGCCCGAACTACTGCGTAGGCATAAGTGCCGGTCGAGTAGCGGCCCGCACACTGGGCCGTAGACCGCTACAGAACGAGGACTTCTCGATCCTCTTAAGGAGTCAGGGCTCCGTCCCCGAATTATTTGAGTGCCTTGTAGCGAATCCGGTGGGGTTTTGCGGCTTCCTCGCCGAGGCGCTTTTTCTTGTCGGCCTCGTACTCCTGGTAGTTGCCGGCGAAGAAGACCCATTGCGAGTCGTCCTCGCTCGCCAGGATGTGGGTGGCGATGCGGTCGAGAAACCAGCGGTCGTGCGAGATGACGAGCACCGAACCGGCGAATTCGAGCAGCGCCTCCTCCAGCGCACGCAGCGTCTCCACATCCAGGTCGTTGGACGGCTCATCGAGCAGCAGCACGTTGGCGCCCGACATGAGCATCTTGGCGAGATGCAGGCGCCCGCGCTCGCCGCCCGAGAGCTGACCGACGGGTTTCTGCTGGTCGGCGCCGCGGAAGTTGAAGCGCGCAAGATACGAGCGCGAAGGCATCTGGAACTTGCCCACCTGCAGCATGTCGTTGCCGCCCGAGATGTCCTCGAACACGGTCTTGTCCGCAGCGAGCTCGTCGCGTGACTGGTCGGCATGCGCCATCTTCACCGTGCTTCCGATGGTGACCTTCCCGGAATCGGGCTTCTCCCGGCCGAGGACCATGCGGAAGAGCGTGGATTTGCCCGCTCCGTTCGGGCCGATGATGCCGACGATCGCCCCCGGCGGGATCTGCAGCGAAAGCTTGTCGATCAGCAGGCGCTCGCCGTAGCCCTTGGAGACGCCCTTCAGCTCGATCACCTCGTTGCCCAGGCGCTCGGCGACCGGGATGAAGATCTCCTGGGTCTCGTTTCGCTCCTGGTGCTCCTGCGAGGACAGCTCCTCGAAGCGCGCCAGGCGCGCCTTGGATTTCGACTGGCGGCCCTTCGGATTCTGCCGCACCCATTCGAGCTCATGCTGCATCGCCTTGATGCGCGCCACCTCCTGGCTCGCCTCGACCTGCAGGCGCTTCTCCTTCTGGTCGAGCCAACTGGAGTAGTTGCCCTGCCACGGGATGCCGTAGCCGCGATCCAGTTCGAGGATCCATCCCGCGGCGTTGTCCAGAAAATATCGGTCGTGCGTGACCGCGACCACCGTGCCGGGAAAGCGGCTCAGGAACTGCTCGAGCCACTCGACGCTCTCGGCGTCCAGATGGTTGGTCGGCTCGTCCAGCAGCAGCAGGTCTGGTTTTGACAAAAGTAATCTACATAAGGCCACGCGCCGCTTTTCGCCGCCGGAGAGGTTATCGACCTTCGCCTCCCACGGCGGCAGGCGCAGCGCGTCGGCCGCGACCTCGAGCTCATCCGCGCCGCCGGTGTTGAGCAGCGCTTCGAGCTTCGCCTGCTCCTCGGCCAGCTTGTCGAAGTCCGCATCCGCTTCGGCATAGGCAGCATAGATCTCGTCCAGCCGCTTCCTGGCCGCGGCGACGTTGCCCTGCGCTTCCTCGACCGCGGCACGCACCGACGCGCCTGCCGGCAGCTTCGGCTCCTGCTCGAGGTAGCCGACCCTGATGCCCGGCATGCGGATCACTTCACCCTCGTAGTTGTCGTCGACGCCGGCCATGATCTTCAGGAGCGACGACTTGCCCGAGCCGTTCAGCCCCAGCACGCCGATCTTGGCGCCGGGAAAGAAGTTGAGCGAGATGTTCTTCAGGATGCTGCGCTTGGGCGGCACGACCTTGCCGACGCGGCGCATGGTGTAGACGTATTGAGCCATCCGCTATGATATTCACAGAAGATGAAAGAAATTTTCGCCGGCGCGGTTTTTCTCCTCAGCGCGATTTCCGCCCACGCCGTCGACAGCGTCTCCGCGGAGCTCGGCGCGGGCAGCCGCAAGGTCACCCTGTGGCGCGTCGGCGCGCAATGGGACCAGCACCCCGCGTGGCTCGCCGGCAGTCACTGGAACCTCTACTGGGACGCCTCGCTCGGCAGCTGGCACAGCGACACGGGAACGGTGCACGACTTCGGGCTGACGCCGGTGTTCCGCCATGCGATCGCCCGGCGCGGGGCGTACTTCGACGCGGGAATCGGCTTCCACGTGCTCTCCGACTCGCACGTCAGCAGCGATCTCGGCTTCAGCACGCGCTTCCAGTTCGGCGACCACCTCGGCATCGGCTACCGCCTCGGGAGCTACGACCTCTCGGTGCGCTTCCAGCACCTGTCCAACGGCGGCATGCGCAACCCGAACCCGGGGATCAACTTTCTGCAGCTGCGGCTTCTATACCACCTGCGCTAGAGACTGCCGGAGAGCGCGCGCAGCTCGAGCTGGGTCTCGGCGATCGCGCCGAGGAGCTCGGCGCGCGCGAGCGTCGCCTCGAGCTGCGTGCGCCGCGCATCGAGCAGCTCGAAGAGCGTGCCGCGGCCGAGCCGGTAGGCGCTCTCGGCCATCTCGAGGAACGCCGACTGGCGCTCGAACACGTCGCGCTCGAAGCGCGCCAGCGCCTCGCGGCGCACGTTGAGCGCCTCGCGCTGCCTTTCGAAATCCGAGCGGACCACGGCGCTCAGTCCGCGCTCGCGCTCGCGCGCCGCGCCGTGCTCGGCGACGGCCTTGTCCTCGAGCGCGCGGCGCGTGTCGAGGATCGGGATCTCGCTCGCCACGCCGACGAAGTTGGCAGCGCCGAACGGGCCGCTGGTCCAGGTGCGGCCGAGCTGCACCGCCGGCACCGGAAAGCGCTCGCGCCGCGCGAGCTCGACCCGCGCCTGCGCCGCCGCGGTCTCGTCGCGCGCCACGCGCAGCGCCGGGTTTCCGGCGACATCGTCCGTCGGCTCGCCCAGCGCCGATTGCAATTGCATTAAAGAAACGGCGGGCTGCGGCCGCCAGCCGGGCGAGTCGACCAGCGCCGCGAGCGCGGCGGAGTGTTCGTTCAGCTCGTTCAGCGCGCGCTGCACGCCGAGATTCGCGAGCGCGCGCTCGGCATCGGCGCGCGCGAGGTCGTAGCGGCTCGCCATGCCGCTTTCCTGGCGGCCGGCCACCAGCCCGCGGATGCGCTCGACGTCGGCGAGCGCGGCGCGCCGGGCCGTGAGGCTCTCCTGCGCGGCGGCGAGGCGGATGAATTCCAGCGCGGCGAGGCGCTTCGTCTCCACCACGGTGAGGCGCAGCTGCGACTCGGCGCGCCCGACCTGCAGATCGGCGGCGCGCACCCGCGCGCCGCGCTGCCCGAAGATCGGCACCGGCAGCTCGACGGTGGCCTGCTGCTGCGAGCTCGCGTCGAACACGGTGCGCTCGCCGCTCGAAGGCGTCGAGCGCCCGAGCGAGAGCGTCGGGTTGGCGAAGGCGCCCGCCTGCGCGCGCTCGGCGCGCGCGATGTCGGCCTCGCGCTGCGAGACTGCGACGCGCGGGCTGCGCTCGACGATGCGCAGGACCTCGTCCAGCGTCACCGTTTGCGGCAGCTGGGCCCAGGCCGGGGTTGTCAGAAAGAAAAGAAAGCTAAGCGGCCTCATCCTCGGTCTCGGGCGTGGTGTAGCGCTCGGAGGCGAGCATGTAATAGACGCCCGGCAGCACGAAGAGCGTGATGGCGAGCGTGGTCACCATGCCGCCGACGATCACCAGCGCGAAGGGCCGCTGGGTCTCGCTGCCGATGCCCTGCGACAGCGCCATCGGCAGCAGGCCAAAGAGCGCGAGCAGCGCGGCCATCAGCACCGCGCGCAGTTTCTCCACGCTGCCTGCGACGATCGCCGCCTCGAGCGTCGCGCCCGTGCTGCGGTGCTGCTCGATCGCGCTCGCCTGCAAGAGGCCGAGCAGCGACACCTGCCCGAGGAGCGCGATGAACCCGACCACGGCGCTTACCGAGAGCGGCATGCCGCCGAGCTTGAGCGCGAACACGCCGCCGGTGAGCGCAAAGGGGGCCGTGAGGAGGATGGCAGCCGCCGCGCGGCCCGACTGGATCGCGCTATAGAGGAGCGCCAGCACCGCCGCGAGCGCCACCGGCACGATGATCTCCAGCCGCTTGATCGCGCGCTGCTGGTTCTCGAACTCGCCGCCCCAGGCGAGGTAATAGCCGTCGGGCACCTTCACCCCTTCGCTCACGATGGCGATGGCGTCGTTCACCACCGAGCCCATGTCGCGGCCCTCGACGTTGAACTTGAGCGCGAGGTAGCGGCTGTTCGATTCGCGGTAGATGTTCGCCGCGCCGGCGAGCACGCCGATGTCGGCGATCTGGCGCAGCGGCACGCTGCCGCCGCCGGGCCGCGGCACGGCGAGCTCGCCGATCGCGAGGTCGTTCTCGCGCGCCGAGATCGGCACCATCAGCCGTACCGGCACCGGGCGCTCGCCTTCCCAGAAGGTCGTCGTCACCTTGCCCGCGAGCGCGGTGCCGATGAACTCGTTGGCCGCGGCCACGGTGAGGCCGGCGCGCGCCACCGCGTCGCGGTCGAGCTTGACCTGCAGCTGCGGCACCGTGGCGTCGCGGTAGAGACCCAGGTCGACGACTCCCGGCACCTTGACGATCTGCTGGCGCGCCTGCTCGAGCGTGTCGCGCATCACCTTCGTGTCGGTGCCGAATACCTTAAGCACCACCTTGCCGCGCACGCCGGCCACCGCCTCCTCGACGTTGTCCTTGATCGGCTGGGAGATGTTGTAGCGCACGCCCGGGATCTCGGTGAGCAGCTCGCGCACCTCGTCGGCGAGGCGGTCCTTGTCGTAGCCCTTGCGCCATTCGGTGCGCGGCTTCAAGCGCACGAAGGTCTCGCTCATGTTGGGATTTTCGTTGTCCGTGCCATCCTCGGGACGGCCGTTCTCCGACAGCACCTGCGAGACTTCCGGGAAGGTCAGGATGCGCCGGCGCACCTCCACCAGCATGGTCTGCGCCGCCTCCTGGGCGATGCTCGGCGGCATTTCGACGAACACCACGAAATCGCCTTCGTCCAGCTCGGGCAGGAACTCCGTGCCCAGGCGCGTGCCGAGGCCGAGCGTCAGCAGGAAAAACACCACGGCAGCGCCGAGCGCCAGCCGGCGGCGGCTGAGCGCGCGGCCGAGCCATGCGCGGTAGCGCGTGCGCGTCTTCTCCACCCAGAGCGGTTCGGAGACGGCGCGGCCGCGCGCGAGACCCAGCGCGCAGAGCGCCGGCACCAGCGTCAGCGCGAGCACCAGGGCGGAGACCAGGGCGAATGAATAGGTGAGCGCGAGCGGCCGGAAGATGCGGCCCTCGACCTGCTCGAGAGTGAACACGGGTACGAGCGCCGCGATGATGATGAGCATGGCGAAGAGTGTCGGCCGCGCCACCTGCTCGGCGGCGCGGATGATGAGCCGCAGCACGTCGCGGCGCCGCTCGGGCCGCTCGTGCTGCACGGCGTGCATCACGCTCTCGACGAGCACCACCGCGCCATCCACCAGGATGCCGAAGTCGATCGCGCCCATGGAAATCAGGTTGGCCGGCAGCTTGAGGATGTAGAGACCCGTGAACGCTCCCAGGAGGGCGAGCGGAATCACCGCCGCGACGATCAGCGAGCCGACGATGCTGCGCAGGAACAGCCACGCCACCGCCACGACGAGGATGAAGCCGTGCAGCAGGTTCTGGTTCACCGTGGCGAGCGTATTGCCCACGAGCAGCGTGCGGTCGTAGAACGGCTCGACGCGCATCCCCTTGGGCAGGATCTTGTCGTTCAGCTCCTCGATCCTCTTGTGCACGCCGTCGAGCACGCGCGAGGGGTTCTCGCCGCGGCGCATCAGCACGAAGCCCTCGACCGCTTCCTTCTGCTCGTTCCAGCCGACCGCGCCGCGCCGCGGCGTGTTCGACTGGATGATGTCGGCGACGTCGCCCACCGTCACCGGGGTCGCGTCGCGCGTCTTGAGCACGGTGCGCTTGATGTCCTCGACCGAGGTGATGTAGCCGATGCCGCGCACCGTGAGCTCCTGGTCGCCGTGGCGCAGGAACCCGCCGCCGACGTTCACGTTGGTCTTCGCCAGCGCCTCGCCCAATTCCGGAAGGGAGACCCCATGGGCGCGCATGCGATCCGGATAGGCGCGCACGTGCACTTCCTTGAGATAGCCGCCGAAGCACACCACGTCGGCGACGCCGGGCACCTGCTTGAGGACCCGGCTCACGGTCCACTGCAGCTCGCCGCGCAGCTGGTAGAGATCGTGGCGGTCGCTCACCATGCGGAACTGGTAGACCTCGCCGAGCGGCGTCGCCTCGGGCGCGAGCATCGGCGTCACGCCGTCGGGCAGGTCGGCCGAGGCCATGCGCTGCGCGACGTGCATGCGCGAGGTGAACGGATCGGCATCGTCGTCGAAGGTGAGCGTGATGAGCGACAAGCCGAAGAGGCTCTCGCTTCTGAGCTGGATGGTGCGCGGCGTGCCATTCAGCACGCGCTCGAGCGGCACGGTCACGCTGCGCTCGATCTCCTCGGGCGCGTAGCCCGGCATCTGCGCGATCACCGTGACCTGCGCGTTGGTAACGTCCGGGAAGGCCTCGATCGGCGTGTTCAGATAGGCGCGCACGCCGAACGCCGAGACGATGGCGATCGCGAGGATCGCCGCGACGCGGCGATGCACGCAGGTCTCGATCAGCTGGTCGAGCACGCTACAGCAGCTGCTCCGCTTCGCGGTCGACCAGCAGCGCGCCGCGCATCACCACGCGCTCGCCGGGCTTGAGCCCCTTCAGCACGCGCACCCGGCCGCTGCGCTCGTCGCCCACCTCGACTTCGCGCGGGATGAAGCGCCCGGTGCTGTCCTCGACGTAGACGATGCGCCGGCTGCCGTCCTTCAGCAGCACCGCCGTCACCGGCAGCCAGATCTCGCCCTCGGCGCTCGCGCCGAACACGGTGACGCGCACCAGCAACCCCGCGCGCAGCTCCTCGGGCGCGCTTTCCAGCTCGACGTAGAACGGCGTGCGCCGCGTCTCGGCGTCGCTCCTCGGCGCGATGCCGGCGACGCGGCCCGGCAGCGTGACGTTGAGCGCCGAGATGGTGACCTCGGCCTTGGTCGCCTTCGTCACTTGGGCCACCTCGCCTTCGGGCACGTCGGCCACGACCCAGAGTCCGGTCGGATCGCCGATCTCGACGAGCGGCTCGCCGCCCGGCTGCACCATGGCGCCCGGCGTCGCTTTCACCGAAACGATCACGCCGTCCACCTGCGTGCGCACATTCACCTTGGTGCCTTCGCCGCCGCCGGCGAGCGCCGCGTTGCGCTCGGCGCGCTCGAGCTCGCCGCGCGCCTCGCGCGCCTTCATCTCGGCGTCGAAGCGCTCGACTTCGAGGCCGACGCCCTTCTTCACCATCTCGTCCTGCCGCGCGAGCACTTCCTCAGCGAGGCGCACTTTCAAGCGCGCCTGCGTGAGCGTGGTGCGCAGGCCGAGGACGTCGGCGCTCTCGAGCGTGAAGAGCGTCGCGCCGTTCTTCACCTTTTGTCCTGGCTCGACCGCGATCGCGACGACACGCCCGGCGAACGGCGCCGTCACCGCAGAGAGCGCTTTGGGGCGAAACGCGGTGCGGCCGAAGTAGCTGCGTCCCTGCGGGTTTTCGCTCGCGCTCGCGGGCTCGATCACCAGGAACTTGCGCGACGCGTCCGCAAGCTGCACCGTGCCGCCGCCGCCCTTGGCTGTGCTGCCGGTGGCGCCGCGCGTTTGCGACTCGTCCTTGCCACATGCCGCGAGGCAAATAGCGAGCGAAACGACCCAGAGCGCCACGCGCGACTGCAAGCGATCCCCTCTTAAAATCAAAGAAATGGCGCGGGCAGATTACACAGAATGCTGAAGCGGAGCCTGTCTGCAAGCTTTCACGTGGCGCTGCTTTTCCTTGCAGCACCTGCGCAGGCCGCGCGCCCGTTCTTCACCGACGACGCGCGCGTGGTCGACAAGGGCCATTGCCAGCTCGAGAGCTTCTATAAGGAGCAGCGCGCTTACTCGGGCTCGGAGTTCTGGTTCCTGCCGGCGTGCAACCCCTTCGGCGTCGAGCTGACGGTGGGCGGCAACCGCGTCGAAGGCGAGCGCAGCGCCATCGTCCAGGCAAAGCGCCTTTTCAAAGAATTGCAAACGAACGGCACCGGCTACGCCGGCTCGGTCGGGTTTTTCGGCGCCGATCCCTATGTGAACGGCATCGCCAGCTTCTCGTTCCTCGACGATCGCGCGGTCGTGCATACGAATCTCGGCGCCATCAGCCGCACCGGCGCGACCTGGGGCCTCGGGCTCGAAGCGCTGCTCGCGCCGCCGCGCGTGTATGGAATCGCCGAGATCTTCGGCCAGCGCAGCCAAACGCCGACGCTGCACTACGGTCTGCGCTTCTGGGTGATTCCGAATCGCTTCCAGATCGATGCGACCCAGGGACGGCAGAGCGCGGACCCCGAGAAACGCTTCTTCTCGGTCGGGTTGCGGCTGTTGTTCTAATTCCGGACAACGTCCGGAATTAGTCTTCCGCGGTGAAGCCCGAAGCCTTGACGATCGGCGCCCAGCGCTCGAGGTCCGCCTTCACCACGGCTGCAAATCCTACCGGCGTCATCGCCACCGGGTCCATGCCCATCTTGATGAAGCTGCGCTGCGTGTCGCCGAACGCGGTGGCATCCGCAATGCCGTTGGCGAGGCGCTTGACGACATTGGCTGGCGTGCGCGCCGGCGCAAAAAACCCAAGCCAGGGCGCGAGCACGATCTCGGGAAAGCCCGACTCCTTCATCGTCGGCACTTCCGGGAGGAACTTCGAGCGCTCGCCGCTCGTCACCGCCAGCACGCGGATCTTGCCGCCCTGGAGCTGCGGCAGGAGCTCGCTCACCGGGTTGATGCTCACCGGGATCTGGCCGCCCATCAGGTCCTGCAGCGCAGGCGCGCCGCCCTTGTAGTGCACCGGCGAGAGCGCCGCGCCTGAATCGCGCGCCAGCATGACGCCGACAAAGTGCGGCGTGCCGCCGGCCGAGGTGGTGGCGTAGAACGCGTTCTTGGGATTCCCCTTCGCCCAGGCGACGTAGTCGCGCACGGTCTTGACTTGAGCGGGCAAAGCCGGCCCCGCCGCGAGCGCGAGTCCCGAGCGCGCGATGAGCGCGATGGGAATGAAATCCTTCAACGGGTCGTACGACAGCCGCTTGAAGCTGTGAGGATAGACCGTCATCAGGAAGTCGGGAGTAAAGAGCAGCGTGCTCCCATCCGGCTCGGCGTTCTTCACCGCCTCGACGCCGGTGCGCCCCGAGGCGCCGACGCGGTTCTCGACGATCGCCGCCGGCGCGTAGTTGCCGCGGAGCTTCTCGGCGACGATGCGCGCGAGCACATCGGTGCCGCCGCCCGCGGGGAACGGCACGATGATGCGCACGGTCTTCTGCGTCGTCTGCGCCCACGCTTTTGCACTCAGCGCCACAGCCGCGGCCACCAGCAGCACATCCCGGCGGCAAATCACTTGAGCACCGCGAGGCCCGCGTTGCAGACCTGCTCGTCCTCGTGCGACTGCACGCCCGAAACGCCGATGCCGCCGACGCATTCGCCCTGCACCATGATCGGCATCCCACCCTGCACCGGCAGCCCGGGCATCTTCAGGAGCGCCACCCGCCCTGCCGCGATGCGATCCTCGCTCACCTTCGTCGGGCGCCGCGCGAGCGCGGCGCTGCGGCCTTTGCCGGCCGCGATCTCAGAAGTAATCGGTGACGCGCCATCCATGCGCGTGACGAGCAGCACGTGGCCGCCGTCGTCGAGGATCGCGATGGTGACGTTCCAGTTGTTCTTCTTCGCCTCCGCCTCGGCGGCGGCGGTGATCCGGCGGCAGTCCTCCAGCGTCAGGCACGGCTTGGTTTTCATATACCTCCTAAAAAGAGCACGGGCGCGATCTTATACGCGCCTCGTCGCGGTCACCACCAGCTCCAGTTCGCGCTGTGATGGTGCCGGACTTGGAAGATGGGGTCGTAGCCGGCATCGCCGAGCCAGCGGCGAAGCTCCCGGCAATTGATTCGACGCTACGACGCGGCGAGGCCGTAGCGCCGGCGCAGCACGTCGGCGAGCGCCTTGCCGAGCGCCGAGACGGCGAAGATGACCAGGATGTAGATCGCCGCGGTCGCGGTCAGGATCTCGATCGGGTCGAGCCAGGTGTGGACGATC
>DASXRW010000417.1:0-3991 GCA_036506355.1 Burkholderiales bacterium | reverse complement strand
GCATCGCGCGGGTCGCGGAAAAGCTGCGACGCAGGCGCCTGTTCCCGAATTTCTCCATCCCGCATCACCACCACGTAGTCGGCGATCTCGCTCACCAGCGCGAGGTCGTGGGTGATGAAGAGCATTGCCATCTCGTGGCGCTCCTGCAGCCCGGCGATGAGATCCATGATCTGGCGCTGCACCGTGACATCGAGCGCCGTGGTCGGCTCATCGGCGATCAGCAGCTTCGGCTCGCAGGCGATCGCCATGGCGATCATCACGCGCTGCTGCTGCCCGCCCGAGAGCTGGAACGGATAGGCCTCGAGCCGCGCCTGCGGCTCCGGGATGCCCACCTCGTTCAGCAGTTCGATGGCGCGCTCGCGCAGCGCGCGGCCTGAAAGGCCGAGGTGCTTGCGCAGCACCTCGCCGATCTGGAAGCCGACCGTGAACACCGGATTGAGCGAGCTCATCGGCTCCTGGAAGATCATCGCGATCTCGGCGCCGCGCAGCTTCTGCATCTCGCGGCTACCCACCTGCAGGAGATCGCGACCACGGTAGAGGATCCGGCTCGCCGGGCCGACGGTCGCATTCTCCTTCGGCAGCAGACCCATCACGGAGAGCGCGGTCACCGACTTGCCGCTGCCCGACTCGCCGACCAGCGCCACGGTGCTGCGCACCGGGACGTCGAAGCTGATGCCCTTCACCGCGTCGAGCGTCGTGGACTCGTCGATGCGGAAGCGAACGGACAGGTCGCGGACTTCGAGGAGATTCATTTGAGCCGGGGATCGAGCGCGTCGCGCATCGCGTCGGTGAAGAGGCTGAACGCCGTGACGAGCAGCGCCATGAAGACGGTCGCGACGGTGAGCTGCCACCACTTGCCGAGCAGGAGCTCGCTCCCCGCCTCGGCGAGCATGCTGCCCCACGAGACGGTGTCGACGCCGACGCCGAAGCCGAGGAAGGTGAGGATCACCTCCGACTTGATGAAGAGCACGACATGCAGCGACAGCTGCACCAGCACCACGTGGCTGACGTTCGGCAGGATGTGCACGTACATGCGCCGCGTGTTCGACGCGCCGATGGCGTCGGCCGCCATCACGTATTCGCGCACCTTGTGCTTCATGTACTCGGCGCGCACCAGGCGGAAGATGCCGGTCCAGCCGGTGAGGCCGAGGATCAGGATCACCGTCAGCACGCCCTTCTGGTTCACCACCGCGGCGACCGCGAGCACGAGCAGGAGGTAGGGAATGGAGGTCAGGACGCTGTAGAGCCAGTTGAAGAAGTCGTCCACTTTTCCGCCGCGGAAACCGGCCTGCGCGCCGAAGAGCGTGCCGAGGAAGGCCGCGAGCGCCGCGGCGGCGAGCCCCACGAAGAGCGAGGTCTCGGTGCCCTTCACCGCTTTCTTGAGGACATCGCGTCCCCACTTGTCGCCGCCGAGCACGAGCGTCGGCGCGCGCGTCTCGTTCGGCGATGCGCCGGAGAGGCCTTTGGCGATCTCCGCCAGATCGGGGCCGAGGGGGTCGGGGATGCCGTAGTCCGACACCGGTTGCGCGGCTTCCAGAGTTTTTTTGGTCTCGGAAACACCGGCTTCGGCGCCGAGGAACGTGGGTGGCGCGAAGCTCACGCCGGCCTCCCGCTCCCAGTCGCGCGCGAGCCAGCCAGCCGCGACCGCGGCCATCAGCGCGACATAGGCGATCACGACGATGAGGGAAAAGAAGCCCAGGCGCTCGCGCCGGAAGCGCTTCCACGCGAGTGCCCAGACGCCCTGTTCTTTCATTTGAGCTGCACCCGCGGGTCGATGGCCTTGTAGAGGAGATCGGCCGCCAGGTTGACCACCATGGTGGCGATCGCCACGTACACGGTGACCGCCTTGATGATCGGGAAGTCGCTGCGCTCCACCGCGAGGATCACTTCGCGGCCGATGCCCGGAATGCCGAAGAAGCGCTCGATCAGGAAGGAGCCGGCGAGCAAGCCGGGGAGCTGCAGCAGGATGTTGGTGACGATCGGGATCGCGGCGTTGCGCAGCACGTGCACCCACATGACGCGCGTCTCGCTCATGCCCTTTGCCCGCGCCGTGCGCACGTAGTCCTGGTTGATCTCGTCGAGGAAGAAGGTGCGGTAGAGGCGTATATCCGGCGCGAGCGAGACGGCGACGCCGACGATGATTGCGAGCACCGCGTAACGCAGCAGGTTGTCCATGAACGCCACGCCCCAGCCCTGCACCGGGAACCAGCCGAGCTGGTAGGCGAAGACGTACTGGAAGACGAGGATATAGACGAGGATGCTGACCGACTGCGCCACCGTGCAGGCCACCATCACCGCGCGGTCGGTGAACGAGCCGCGCACGTACGCGACCAGCATGGCCGCGGCCATGCCGAGGATGGTGCTGATCATGAGGAGCGGCACCAGCACGGTGAGCGAAGGGCCGAGCCGCGTCGCGAAGATCTGCGAGACCCGCTCGTTGGTCGACCAGCTGGCGCCGAAGTCGCCGCTCAGGATCTGCTTGACGAAGATCCAGAGCTGGACGACGTACGGCTCATCGACGCCGAGCTGCTTGCGGATGTTGGCGATGGTCTCCGGGTTGGGAATCTTGCCGGCGAGGAGGTACGCGGGATCGCCGCCGACGAAGTTGAAGACGAAGAAGACGAGCAGCACGACGCCGCCGAGCGTCGGTATGAACTGCCACAGCCGGCGCAGCGTGTAGGCGAGCAAGACTCAGTACTGCTGCTTGGGATCCAGGTCGAGGTACAGCCACTCGGCGTGCAGCACCGGGTGCTTGGTGAAGCCCACCACGTTGGGCTGCTGCAGCGCGTTGCGGATGCGGCTGTCGGCAAGCAGCCAGACCGTGTCGGTCTCCATGATGCGCGTCATCTCGTGGTACAGGCGGTCGCGCTCCGGCCCGGGCGGCAGCGTGCGCGATCTTGCATAGCGCCTGTCGTACTCGGGCGATTTGTAGCAGGCGTTGTTGCTCTCGAAGGTGTTCGGGCCGTAGAGGAGCTGCATGAAGTTGTCGCCGTCGGGCCAGTCGGCGATCCAGGCCGCATGGCGCACCATCGTGCGGCACTGCTTCTCCATCTTGAGCATCTCGGGGAAGCGGTCCTTGACGATCTCGAGGCGGATGCCGATCGCGTCCAGGCCGCGCTTGAAGAGCTCGTCGAACTGCCGGTCGCGCTCGGTCGGCGTCGAGTAATAGCGCAGCACGAGCGGCTCGCCGTTCGGCTGCCGCCGGTAGCCGTCCGGACCTTTCTTGTATTTATAGCGCTCGAGCAGCGCATTGGCGGCGCGCGGATCGTACGGGATCGAGCTCACGTACTTCGGATCGTGGCCGACCACGCCAGGCGGAATCGGGTATTGGGCGCGCACCGCCTGCCCCTTGCGGATGATGCGGATCTGGTCGTCGATGTTGTACGACATGGCCACCGCGCGGCGCAGCGCGATGCGCTCCTTGGTGAAGCCGGCGAACGGGTTCGGCGCGTCGCCGACCTTGTCCTGCATGTTGAAGTAGAGATAGGTGATCTCGGGATCGACGGTGCGGTCGAGCTGGATGCCGCGGCGCACGAACTCGGACTTGAGTCTTCCGTCGTCGGTCATGAACGTCGGCGCTACCTCCCAGAGCTGGTACTCGATGTCGGTCTCGCCGCCCTGAAAAGCGAGCCACCGGCTCTGCGTCTCCTCCATGATGCTGATCTCGACCCCGTCGATTGCGGGCAGGCGCTTGCCCTGCATGCGCTCGGCGATCTGCTTGAAGCGCGGGTTGTCGCCCGGCTCGAAGTCCCAGACCTTGCCGCGGTAGCCGGGGTTCGCCGCGAGCACGATCTTGGATGAGCGCACGTAGCGCTTGAGGTAGAAGGGACCGCTGCCCACCGGGTGCGACGGCGACTCCTCGCCATAGACCTCGATCACCTCGCGTGCCACGGCGCTCGTCACCGGGAAGGCGAGCACGTACGGCAGATCGCGGTCGGGCTGCGTCAGCTTGATGACCAGCGTGTAGCGATCGGGCGTCTGCAGCCCGGCG
>DASXRW010000416.1:0-3498 GCA_036506355.1 Burkholderiales bacterium | reverse complement strand
CCGCTCGCCCGACGCGCTGGCCGATACGAGCAAAGCGACGACACCGCGCGGCGGCTTCTTCCTGCAGGGATTCCTCGTGCTGATGGCGAATCCCAAGGCGCTCTTCTGGTTCGGCGCCTTCATCCCGCAGTTCGTCGATCCTAAAGGCAACTACATCGCGCAGATCGCGCTGCTCGGCGTCACCGCGATGGTGGTCGCCGTCTTCTCCGACGGCGCCTATGCCGTGCTTACCGGGCGTGCAGGCGCTTTCCTCACGAAGAAAAAAGTCAGGCTAGTATCGCGCCTGAGCGGCTGCTTCCTGATCGGCGGGGGCGTCTGGCTCGCGCTGACGCGCCGTTAATGGGGACGGACCCCATTTTTCTCATTTAGGCAGATTCGGCCGCTTCTTCAGCTCGGGCAGGATCGCCCTTTCGTAGAACTCGATGCCGACCTTAGCGATGCGCTCGGCGCCGATCAGCTGCGCCGCGCCCTCACCCGCCCGCTTCCACGCCTTGTACTCGTCCTCGTAGGCGAGGCCCATCGAGCGCGCGATGAGCTGGATGTAGTTGTAGACCGGCGTGGCGCCGGCGGCGTCGAGGCCGACGATCTCGCGGTAGCACTGATGGAAGGTGGTGACGACGGCGTCGGCGCCGGCGGCCTTTGCCGCGCGCACGGTATTCATATGGATGTCTTCCAGCGCCTTCGGCAGGATCGCGAACGAAGCGCACATGTAGCCTGGCGCGACGTAGCCGCCATCCACGACCTCGACGCCCGGAATCATGCCGAGCAGCTCCGGCACCATGCGGTTCACCGGCACCAGGTCGTTGAAGCCGATGTGCTGGTGAAGCATCACGCGCATCGGCACTTCGTGGACGAGAAGCGGCGCGAGCTTCTCGCGGTTGGCGTGGAGCAGATCCACGAGGTACGTAATGTCGAATTGCCGCTCGTTGCCACGCTGCATGAAGTCATGCATGTGCGAGTGACACGATGGGCACCAGGCGACGACCCGCGCGCCGCGATCGTTGAGGCGCCCGACGGTGCGCGTGGCCATGCCGCCCGCGGTGGTTTGGTTCATGTCCTTGACGGTGCCGCAGCAATAATCCGGGCCGCCCACCGGCGAGGGCTCGAAACCCACCGCGCGCAGGATGTCGAGGCAGCTATGGATGATGTCGCCATGCCGCAGCACATTGCAGCCGTACCAGAAGGTGACGGCTTCTTTCATGTCCATTCCTTCAGCTCGTCATCGGTGAGCTGCAGCTTGGCAAAGGCGCGCACGCGGTCGAAGTAGTCGCGATCCTCCTTCGTCTCGATCTGCTTCGGCAGCCCGCGCCCGCCGAGCGCGGTCATGCGCGCAAGGCGCATCATCATCTTGGGATCGACGTTCTCAGGGCAGGCGGGCACGCAGACGCCGCTGCGTGTGCACACCGCGATCCAGCCGAGCGCCTCGGGCGAGCCCCGCTCGCCGCGCAGCACCGCGAGCACGCCCGGCACCACCGCTTTACCGTCGGTCGCCGGCGCTTTCGAGTATTGCGCCATCGGGCAGACCTCGTAGCACTTGCCGCACTGCGTGCAGGCGCCGAGGATGCGCTCGACCTCGCGCTGCTGGAATTCCTTCAGGCGCTGCCCGATGACCGGTCTGTCGCTCATATAAACTGGCCGGGTGACTGTATCACTGCATCGCCTGTGCGTGGCGCCGATGATGGATTGGTCGGATCGCCACTACCGCTATTTCATGCGCCAGATCTCGGCGCACGCGCGCCTCTACACCGAGATGATCACCACCGGCGCGCTGCTCCATGGCGACGTCGATCGACATCTCGCTTTCAGCGACGAGGAACATCCAGTCGGGTTGCAGCTCGGCGGCAGCGAGCCTGACGAGCTGGCGCAATGCGCGAAGCTCGGCGAGCGCTACGGCTACGACGAGATCAATCTCAACATCGGCTGCCCTAGCGAGCGCGTGCAGCGCGGTGCCTTCGGCGCCTGCTTGATGGCGGAGCCGGCGCTGGTTGCGGAGTGCATCCGCGCGGTCCGGGACGCGGCAAGGCTGCCGGTGACGGTGAAGCACCGCGTCGGCATCGACAAGGTCGAGGAATATAGCTTCGTGCGCGATTTCGTCGGCACCGTGTCGCTGGCGGGCTGCCGCACCTTCATCGTCCACGCGCGCAACGCGGTGCTGAAGGGGCTATCGCCGAAGGAGAACCGCGAGGTGCCGCCGCTCAAGTACGACTACGTGCACCGGCTGAAAGAGGACTTCCCCCGGCTGGAAATAGTCATCAACGGCGGCATGACCACGCGCATGCAGATCGAAGCGCAATTGGCAAAGGTGGACGGCGTGATGCTCGGTCGCGCCGCGTACCACGATCCCTGGCTCCTCGCCGATGCCGGAAAAACGCGCGCGGGCGTAGTTTCGCGGATGGTCGAATACTGCCGGCACCATCGCGACGTCCCATTGCGGGGCATCGTGCGCCACATGCTCGGCCTCTATCATGGCGCGCCGCGCGCGCGGCTGTGGCGCCGGATGCTCTCGGACGCCGACCGGCTCAAGGAAAACCGCGCCGAGCTGCTGCTCGACGCGCTCGAAGCGCTCGAGAGCCCGGAGGCAATCGGGGTTTGAATTCGGGGTCAGGACCGTAATTATTTTGGTCCTTGACTCCAGATAATTACGGTCCTGACCCCGAATTCCTAGGCGGCTTCCAGCCGGTAGTAGCGCGCCCAGCGCATCAGCTGCTCGTCGCTCATCGAGAAGATGATGCTGTCTTCCACGGCCTGGTGCTCGATGCGCGACCACGCCGGCGCGGCGAGGGTGTCGCCGAACTCCCAGTCGAAGCTGCGCTCGCCGATCGTCGAGCGACCCTGGCCGCGCATCACGACGTAAATGGTGTTTGCGGTGTGCCGGTAAGGCTGATTGCGCCAGCCGGCGGGCCAGGAGTGCACGCGCAGCGCGATGGTCGGCATCGTGGGCGCCGCGATCTCTACCGTTCTGCCGAAGTGCGCGTCGTCGCGTGCGACTTTCAGCTTTTCCAGGGTGTCCGAAAAGCGAAAGCGCATTGGCGACGTTTCCGTGACCCGCTTCACCGGCGCGAAGCCGGCCGGATGCTCTTCGAAGAACATCGGCTCGAGGAGCCGCGTGAGCGGCACGTCGAGGCCATCGAACCAGTAGGCCTGCTCCGTGCCGTCGTGGCCATGGCCGTGCCAGCACCAGCCCGGCGTGAGGACGATGTCGCCGGTCTCCATCGGGTGCTTGTCGCCGTCGACCACCGAGTAGGCGCCCTTCGCGTCCAGGATCACGCGCAGCGCATGCGGCGCATGGCGGTGCGTGCGCGCCTCCTCGCCGGGCAGGATCGACTGGTAGGCCGCGACCAGCGTGCGCAGGGTGGCGTACTCGTTGCCGGGAATCGGATTACGCATCACGAAGTTGCGCCGCTCGGCGCGGTCGGTGCCGATCAAGCGGCCGGCAGCCTGCATCGCCCATTTCGCCTCCGCGTAGCGCCAGTGCGCAGGAACGAACTCCGAGCGCAT
>DASXRW010000415.1:0-3381 GCA_036506355.1 Burkholderiales bacterium | reverse complement strand
CGGCGTGCGCCGCGCCGCCGACGCAGTCGCCCGCGCTGCCGAGCTGGCCCTCCTTACGAAGCCCAAGCAGGAGACCGCATGAAACGCATCCTCGACCCCGAGTTCCGCTACCGGCCGAGCTTCGATACCAATGTGCGCGAGACCTTCGAAAGAGCGCGCCGCGAGCAGCAAGCGAAGAACCGGGAACACGACGCGCGGCAGGAAGGCGCGCTGCGCATTGTGAAGCTCGAGCGTCAGCGGCGTTGAAGCGCCTGGACGATCGCGTCGACGCTGTCCTCGGGTTCGCCTGAGACATCGATATCGATCGCTCCTGCGGGTGGCTCGAGAGTGGCGAACTGGCTCTCGAGCAGCGACGCCGGCATGAACTTGTGCTTGCGCTGGGCAACGCGCTTGGCGATGAGCGCCTTCGGCGCGTGGAGGTAGACGATGCGAGCATCGGCGATCCCGGCGAGCAGGCGCCGGCGGTAGGATTCCTTCAGCGCCGAGCAGGTGACGATGGCGTTGCGCTCGCCGCGGATGCGCTGGTTCAGCGCATCCAGCCAGGGCCAGCGGTCGGCGTCCTCGAGCGGAATGCCTGCGGCCATCTTGGCCACGTTTTCCGCCGGGTGATACTCGTCGCCCTCGATGAAGCGCCAGCCGAGGCGTTCGGCGAGCAGGCGTCCGATGGTGGTTTTCCCCGACCCGGACACGCCCATCAGGACGGCGATCATCCGCTCATTTTTCTGGCGCGACCGGGTGGCCTCCGAACTTCGCGCGCATCATGGCGAGAAGCCGCCGGGTGTAATCCGAGCGTCCCTGGCTCGAGAAGCGGTTCATCAGCGCCGCCATGATCACCGGGGCGGGCACGCCGAGCTCGATCGCCTCGAGCGCGGTCCAGCGGCCTTCGCCCGAATCCGCCACCACCGGCGCGATGCCGGAGAGCGACTCGTTGTCCTTGAGGATCCCGGCCGAGAGGTCGAGCAGCCACGAGCGCACCACGCTGCCGTAGCGCCAGGTCTCGGCGAGCCGCGCGACGTCGATGTCGAGATCCTTGCGCGCCGCGAGCAGCGCGAAACCCTCTGCGAGGGCTTGCATCATGCCGTACTCGATGCCGTTGTGGACCATCTTGGCGAAGTGCCCGGCGCCGCTCGGCCCGCAGTGCAGCCAGCCGTTTTCCGGATGCGGCGCGAGAGCCTTCGCCACCGGCTCGAAGATCTCGATCGATTTCGGCGTGCCGCCGAGCATCAGGCAGTAGCCCTGGTCGCGCCCGTGGATGCCGCCCGAGACGCCGGCATCGATGTAGCGCAGCCCACGCTGCGAGAGCTCTAGCGCGCGGCGCATCGAGTCGCGGTAGTAGCTGTTGCCGCCGTCGACCACGGTGTCGCCCGCGGAGAGCAGCGGCCCGAGATCGCGGATCGTGTCCTCGACCGCCGCGCCCGCTGGCAGCATCAAGAGGATCAGGCGCTCGCCCTCGAGCCGCGCGCACAGCGCGGCGAGGTTTTCCGCGCAGGCGATGTTCGGCGTGCCGTTGAGCGCCGCGCGCGCTTCGCTGGCCTGGTCGTAGCAGATCACCGCCATACCGGCCTGCGCGAGGCGGCGCGCCATCCCCGCACCCATCCGGCCCAGCCCGACGATTCCGATCTGCATGAATACTCCTGAACGTGTGCGCCGATTCTAGGGTCTGAGACTGACGAATGGATATCGTCGACCTGCTGCAATGGCCTGCCATGCTGACCACGGTCGCCGCCGCGTGGCTGGTCGCTTCACGCTCCGCGCGCCGCCGCGCCGCCGGCTTCTGGTGCTTTCTTGCCAGCAACGTGCTGTGGGTGGCGTGGGGCCTGCACGCGTCTACAAGAACGAGTGAGCCAGCCGCTCCGCCGGCTCGAGCTCGCGAAAGCTGCGCAGCCAGGTGAGCTGCCGCTTGGCGAGTTGCCGCGTCGCGGCGACGGCCTCGCTGCGTAGTTCCGCCTCGCTGATCTCACCCTCGAGGTACTGCCACACTTGGCGGTAGCCGACCGCGCGCATGCTCGGCATGCCGGGCGTGAGCCGGTAGCGGCTGCGCAGGCGCCGGACCTCGTCCACCAGGCCGCCTGCGAGCATCGCGTCGAAGCGCTCGGCGATGCGCTGGTTCAGCGCCTCGCGATCGGGCGGCACCAGCGCGAACGCCTTCAGCGCGAAGGGCAGCGTGGCGCGCGCGAGCCCCTGCAGCGATGAGAGCGGCTTGCCGGTCAGCCGCCAGACTTCGAGCGCGCGCTGGATGCGCTGGGTATCGCCGGCCGGGATGCGCCGCGCGCTGCGCGGGTCGATCCGCTCGAGCTCCGCGTGCAGCGCGGGCCAGCCGCGCTCGCGCGCCTCGGCGTTGATGGCGGCGCGCACTTCGGCATCGGCTTGCGGCAAGGCATCGAGCCCGCCGACCAGCGCCCGGTAGTAGAGCATCGTGCCGCCGACGATCAGCGGCACCTTGCCTCTCGCCAGAGTTTCTCCAATCGCGCGGATCGCGTCCGCGCGCCATCGCCCGGTGGAATAGCTGCGGTCCGGGTCGATGACGTCGATCAGGTGATGCGGCACGGCGGAGCGCTCGGCGGCGCTCGGCTTGGCGGTGCCGATGTCGAGGCCGCGGTACACCTGCGCCGAGTCCATCGACACGATCTCGAGCGGCGCGCGCTCGGCGAGCGCGAGGGCCAGGCTGGATTTGCCGCTCGCCGTGGGCCCGAGCAGGGCGTAGGCTTTACCGGCCACCAGAAACGTCGAGGATCGCTCCGCTCACGTACGACGCTTCTTCCGACGCGAGCCACAGGATCGCGCGCGCGATCTCCTCGGCCTCGCCGGCGCGCTCGAGCGGCGCGCTCGCCCCGATGCGATCGGCGCGTTCCGGATCGCCGCTCGTGGCGTGGATCTCGGTATGGACCACGCCGGGACGCACCGCGTTGACCCGGATGCCTTCCGGACCCACTTCCTTCGACAGGCCGAGCGTCAGCGTATCGATCGCCGCCTTGGACGCCGCGTAGTCGACGTACATCGCCGGACTGCCGATGCGCGCGGCCACCGACGAGATATTGACGATCGCACCGCCCGGTCCGCCATGGCGCTTCGACATGCGCTTCACCGCCTCGCGCGCGCAGAGAAAGCTGCCGGTGACATTGATCGCGAACATGCGGTTGATGCGCTCCGCCGACATCTCGTCGACGCGCGCCGTGCGATCGACCACGCCCGCGTTATTCACGAGGACGCCGATGCGGCCGAGCTTCTTGTCCACCTCCAGGAACATGCGCACGACATCCGCTTCCGCGGAGACGTCGGCCGCTATTGCAAGCCCGGAAATCTCGCGCGCCAGCTTCTCGGCGGCGCTCCGATTCTGCCGGTAGTTCACGCACACCTTGTATCCGCGCTCGGCGGCCAGGC
>DASXRW010000414.1:0-10211 GCA_036506355.1 Burkholderiales bacterium | reverse complement strand
AAGCTCACCGCCAATATCAAGCGCACCAACACGCTGGTCATCTTCATCAACCAGATCCGGATGAAGATCGGCGTCATGTTCGGCAACCCCGAGACCACCACCGGCGGCAACGCGCTCAAGTTCTACGCCTCGGTGCGCATGGACATCCGGCGCATCGGCTCGATCAAGAAGGGCGACGAGGTGATCGGCTCGGAGACGCGCGTCAAGGTGGTCAAGAACAAGGTGGCGCCGCCGTTCAAGCAGGCCGAATTCGACATCCTGTATGGCGATGGCATCTCGCGCGAGGGCGAGGTGCTGGAGATCGGCGCCAATCTCGGCGTGCTCGAGAAATCGGGTGCCTGGTACATCTACAACAGCGACCGGCTCGGGCAGGGCAAGGACAACGCGCGCGATTTCCTGAAGGAAAATCCGCAGCTCGCGCGCGAGATCGAGGCGAAGATCCGCGAGAAGGCGGGCGTCAAGAGCGCGTCGCCGATCGCGGCGGCCGACAAGGTCGAAGAGCCGCCAATGGACAAGAAGGTGGAGCATCTGCCGACGCGCAAGCGCGGCGGCAACGGCTAGGCCGTCAAGGGGAGCGACGTGGAGCCGCGGGTCAGCTTCATCACGCTGGGCGTCGCGGATCTCGAGCGCGCGGTGCGCTTTTACGAGCAAGGCCTCGGCCTGCCGCGGCTGAAGACGCCGCCCAGCGTCGCTTTCTTCGAGCTCGGCAAGACCTGGCTTGCGCTGTGGTCGCGCGAGAGCCTGGCCGAGGATGCCGGCGTGCCCTCTGCCGGCTCGGGCTTCCGCAGCTTCTCGCTCGCCCACAATGTGCGCTCGCCTGCTGAAGTCGATGCGCTGCTCGCGCACGTGCCGAAATTCGGCGGCAAGGTCACGAAGCCCGGCCATCGCACCGACTGGGGCGGCTACGCCGGCTATTTCGCCGACCCCGACGGCTTCCTCTGGGAGGTCGCGCACAATCCCGATTTTCCGCACGTGTGAAGACCGAGCGGCCTGATACGCCCGTCGAGCTGAAGGTCCGGGCGCTCAGGCACCTCACGCGGCGCGAACACTCGCGCGCCGAGCTCGCGCGCAAGCTCGCGCCGCATGCCGAGTCGCCGCAGGCGCTCGAGGCACTGCTTGCCGAGCTCGCGCAACGCAAACAACTCTCGGACGAGCGCTACGCCGAAACCCGCGCGCACTGGCTTTCTCGCAAGTACGGTGCCGCCAAGATCCGGCAGGATCTCAAGGCGCACGGTGTTGCCGATGCCGTGATCGATCGCGTTTCAACCGAGGGCGATCTTGAGAAGGCAAAGGCCATCCTCGCGCGCAAATACCGCGAACCGGCAACCACTCGCGAAGAAAAAGCCAAGCGCGCGCGCTTTCTCCAGAGCCGCGGCTTCTCCTACGACGTCGTGCGCCGGCTGCTCTTGATCTGCGACGCCGAACCGATTTAGCTCCGCGTCTTTATTTGCTTGCGCTGTAGTCCGGCGCGTTTCATGGGCGTTCATCCCAATACAGACGATTCTGTAGAGAGGAGGTGAACGAAATGGAACAGGCACAAGCATTGGCCGTCGTGCGTTCGCTCGCGAACGGCGTCGATCCGGAGACGGGAGAAGTGTTTCCGCCCGAAAGCGCCTATCAGCGGCCGCTCGTGGTGCGCGCGCTGTACGAAGCCGCGTCCGCGCTCGAGCGCATGGAACGCTTCGAGCGGCGCAAGCTCCAGATGCCGCCGAAAACGGGCGAACCCTGGACGGAGGAAGAGGATCGCAAGCTGCTCGCCGCTTTCGACGCCGGGCGCGCGTTGCAGGAACTGGCGGCAGCGCACGAGCGCACCATGGGAGCGGTGCGCGCAAGACTCTTGAAGTACGGGCGCATCAACGCATAGCGGGGACTTACCGGGGCGTCCGCGGCGCCCCGGGCTTTTTGCGGCACTGCTTGTAGAATGCCCGCAATGAAATCCAGCGAGATTCGCTCGGGCTTCCTCGAGTATTTCCGCTCGAAAGGCCACACGATCGTGCCCTCGAGCTCGCTCGTGCCGGCGAACGACCCGACGCTGCTCTTCGTGAACTCGGGCATGGTGCAGTTCAAGGACGTCTTTCTCGGCAAGGAGCAGCGCCCTTACAAGCGGGCGACGACCGCGCAGCGCAGCCTCCGCGCCGGCGGCAAGCACAACGATCTCGAGAACGTCGGCTACACCGCCCGCCATCACACGTTTTTCGAGATGCTCGGCAACTTCTCGTTCGGCGACTACTTCAAGAAGGATGCGATTGCCTTCGCCTGGGAGCTGCTCACCAAGGTGTACAAGCTGCACCCGGAGAAGCTCTGGACCACGGTCTACCAGACCGACGATGAAGCGTACGAGCTGTGGACCAAGATGGTCGGCATCCCGAAGGAGCGCTGTGTGCGCATCGGCGACAAGCCGGGCGGCGCCAAATTCCAGTCCGACAACTTCTGGCAGATGGCCGACACCGGCCCCTGCGGTCCGTGCAGCGAGATCTTCTACGACCACGGCCCCGGCATTCCTGGCGGGCCGCCCGGTTCTCCGGATGCGGAAGGCGATCGCTACATCGAGATCTGGAACCTCGTCTTCATGCAGTACAACCGCGATGAGCAGGGCACGATGCACCCGTTGCCCAAGCCCTCGGTCGATACCGGCATGGGCCTCGAGCGCATTGCCGCGGTGTTGCAGGGCAAGCACTCCAATTACGAGATCGATCTCTTCCAGGATCTGATCAGGGCCGCGGCGCGCGAGACGCACCACAAAAGCCTCAAGAGTCCGTCGCTGAACGTGATCGCGGACCACATCCGCGCCTGCAGCTTCCTGGTGGTCGACGGCGTGATCCCCGGCAACGAAGGCCGCGGCTACGTGCTGCGCAGGATCATCCGGCGCGCGATCCGCCACGGCTACAAGCTCGGCCAGAAGGAGCCTTTCTTCCATCGCCTGGTGCCCGACCTCGACCGCGCGATGGGCGATGCCTACGCGGAACTGCGCGGAGCGCGCGAGCGGGTGGCCGATGTGCTGAAGCAGGAAGAGGAGCGCTTCGCCGAGACGCTTGAGAACGGCATGGGGGTGCTCGAGTCGGCCCTGGCGTCCGGCGAGAAGCTGCTGGACGGCGAGACCGTCTTTCGGCTGTATGACACGTTCGGCTTCCCAGTCGACCTCACGGCGGACATCTGCCGCGAGCGCGGCGTGATGATCGACATGGCGGGCTTCGAGGCGGCGATGGCGCAGCAGCGCGAGCGCGCGCGGGCGGCGTCGAAGTTTTCCGCCGCCGCGGGTCTCGAGTACTCCGGCGGCAAGACGGTGTTCCACGGCTACGAGAAGCTGGCGCACCCCGGCAAAGTGGTGGCGCTGTACCGCGAGGGCACGCAGGTTCAGAGCCTCAAGAGCGGCGAGGCGGGCACGGTGGTGCTCGACCAGACCCCGTTTTATGCCGAGTCCGGCGGGCAGGTCGGCGATCGCGGCGAGATCGTCGGCTCTGCCGGCACCTTCGCGGTCGAGGACACGCAGAAGATCCAGGCCGAAGTCTTCGGCCACCACGGCACGATGAAGACCGGGACGCTTAAGCTCGGCGACCGCGTCGAGGCGCGCGTCGACACGGCGTTGCGCGAGCGCACGATGCGCAACCACTCGGTCACGCACCTCATGCACAAGGCGCTGCGCGAGGTGCTCGGCCCGCACGTGCAGCAGCGCGGCTCGCTCGTCGACGCCGACAAGACGCGCTTCGACTTCTCGCACAACAAACCGATGACCGAGGACGAGATCCGCGAGGTGGAAGCAAGGGTGAACGCGGAGATCCTGCAGAACACGCCGACGCGCGCGCAGGTGATGCCGATCGAGCAGGCGAAGAGCTCAGGCGCGGTGATGCTCTTCGGCGAGAAGTACGGCGACGAAGTCCGCGTGCTCGACATCGGCTCGTCGCGCGAGTTCTGCGGCGGCACGCACGTCGCGCGCACCGGCGACATCGGCGTCTTCAAGATCCTGTCCGAAGGCGGCGTCGCCGCCGGCATCCGCCGCGTCGAAGCCACCACCGGCCTGACCGCGCTCGCCACGATGAACGCGCAGCTGCAGGAATTCCGCGAGGTGGCACGGCAGCTGCGCGCGCAGCCCGGGCCCGGCATGGCCGAGAAGGCGGTGGCGAGCCTGCTCGAGGAGAAGAAGACGCTCGAGAAGGAGCTCTCGCGCATGCGCTCGAAGCTCTTGAGCGGGCAGGGCGCCGACCTGAGCTCGCAGGCGGTCGAGGTGAAGGCGAAGGACGGACAGGTGATGCGCGTGCTCGCCGTGACGCTGGATGACGCCGACCCGAAGACGATGCGCGAGACCGTCGACCGGCTGAAGGACAAGCTCAAGTCGGCGGCGATCGTGCTCGGCGCAGTGAACGACGGCAAGGTGTCCCTGATTGCCGGGGTCACGCCGGACCTGACCGGAAGGGTCAAGGCGGGCGAGCTCGTGAACTACGTTGCCCAGCAGGTCGGCGGCAAGGGCGGCGGGCGGCCCGACATGGCGCAGGCGGGCGGCACCAATCCCGCCGGCTTGCCCGACGCGCTGCAGTCGGTGAAGTCTTGGGTCGAGCAGCGGGTGTAGAGGGTGAGATGAGGCGGTGAGATGAGCCCGGCGGGGGCGATCGAGGCTTCGGCCATAGCGCAGGCGATGCGCGATTCGCTGTGGCTCTATCCCGCCGTGCTGTTTGCCCACATTCTGGGCATTGCGCTCCTCTTCGGCTCCATCGCGGTGCTCGATTTCCGCCTCATCGGCATTTTGAAAAAGGCGCCGGTGAAGACGCTCGCGGCGCAGGTGCTCCCTTGGAGCGCCGGCAGCTTTCTGCTCATCCTGCCGAGCGGGCTCGCGATGTTCGCCGCGAACGCGGGCGATCTCATCGCGAGCCCGGTGTTCCTCGTGAAGATGTGCCTCATCATGGCCGCGGGGCTCAACGCTGCTGCCTTCCACGCCATCACCTTTCCGAGCGTCGGCGTGTGGGATGCGCCCGAGATGCGCGCCCTGGGTCCGCCGCCGTCGGCGCGGTTGGCGGGGGCGCTGTCGCTCGCGCTGTGGGCGAGCGTGATCGCCTGCGGGCTGACCCTCGCCTACTTCTAAAAACCTATCTTCTGGCGGCGGTTGCCGCGCCCGGGCTGGACGTCGTCGGGGCTGATCTCGCTGCGCCCGGCGAGCTTGGCATTGCCGAAGGCCGACTGGATGGCGCGGCGCATCTCGCGCGGCGGCAGCCCGGCGAGCTTCTCCAGCGCCGACTCGCTCGGCGCCTCCGGGAACTGGCGCCCCCAGTCGTGCGCGTTGCGCACTTCGCTGTAGATGGTGTTCGCGATGCGCACCGAGCCGGCTTCATCGGGCCGGTCGATTTCGTACACCGTGAGGCGATTGACCAGCGGCTCCGGAATGCGTGAGGTGTCGTTGGCCGTGGCGAGCCACACGGCGCCCGAAGCGTCGATCGGCAGCTCGACGAATTCGTCGACGAAGCGCGTCGCCGTCTCGACTTCCAATAGCTCGTAGAGCGCGCCCAGCGGATCGTACTGGCCGTCGGAGCTCGCCTTGTCGAGCTCATCGACCACGATCACGGGGTTGGCATACTCGCCGTTCAGGAACGTGTCGAAGACTTTGCCGGGCTTCGCGTTTTTCCATTGTGACGAGGCGCCGGAGAGCACCCAGCCGGCAGTGAGCGAGCTCATCGGCACGAAGCCGAATCCCGTGCCCAGGAGTTGCGCGAGCTTGCGCGCGAAGTGCGTCTTGCCGATGCCCGGCTCACCGAGCAAGAGCATCGGCGGCAGCTCGATCGAGTCATTGGAATCGACGCACAGCGCGAGATGCTTGCGGATGTCCTCGAGCACCGTGGCGAAGTTCGGCAGCTCCTGGAATAGGTTCTCCATCTCGGGGAGCGCCGAAGGCTTGACGGTAAAGCGCTGGCCGCCCAGGCGCAGCATCTTCTCGTAGACCGCGCGCAGCGCTTCGTTGGCCGACGGCGAAAGCTCGTGCAGGGCTTTTTCCACGGCCGGGACTTCGTAGACGTCCTTGAAGCCGGCGATCGGAATGGTCACTGTTGCCGACATTGGTCACCTCTCTTTAGCTTCTTATTAGCCGGTGCACCTACTCCGAGTGAAAAAAGTAGCATGGCGCGTTCATCGAAGCAAACTCCGCGCCTGGCAGTGGCGCTGCGCGAGTGCCAATCGGCTACAGTAGTCGCATGCCTACTACAACGCGCGAGCACTTCCAAAGTTTCGGCGCCGGGCACTTGCCGGGACATCTCGGTGTGGAAATCCTCACAGTGAGCGCCGAACTGGTGGAGAGCCGCATGAGCGTGCAAAAGAAGGTGATGGCGCCGAACGGCTACCTGCATGCCGCCGCGGTCGTCGCGCTCGCCGACACGAGTTGCGGCTACGGCTGCGTGGCAAGCCTGCCGCAAGGCGCGAGCGGCTTCACCACCATCGAGCTCAAGGCCAACTTCTTCGGCACTGCGCGCGACGGCGCGATCGTGTGCCGCGCGACACCTGTGCATCTGGGGCGCACCACGCAGGTCTGGGATGCCGCGGTCAGCGTCGAGGAAAGCGGTGCCCGCATCGCGCTCTTTCGCTGCACGCAGATGGTTCTCTGGCCCAAGTAGACACGGGCGCCGCGGGCATGCTTCAATGCGCGCCATGAGCCGTTGGTTCTTCGGGTTCTTCTTTTACTTCCACTGCCACCTGGCGGACTGGACCGGCTAAGCTCACCTTAACGAATCCAACCAAAACCGCCAGCGCCAAAAGCCTGGCGGTTTTGTTTTTGGGAGACCAAAAATGACCCCGCCCCTCGACAGCTATCTGCCGATCCCCGCCGACAAGACCTCGCTCACCGACGACGAGCGCATCGAGGACGTCGTCCCGCTGCCACCGCCGGAGCACCTGATCCGCTTCTTCCCGATCCAGGGCACGGCGGTCGAGGCGCAGATCACCGAGACGCGCCGTCAGGTGCGCCAGATCCTGCAGGGGCGCTCGGACCGGCTGCTGGTGGTGATGGGCCCGTGCTCGATCCATGATCCGGCCGCGGCGCTCGCCTATGCCGAGCGCCTTGCTGCCGAAAGAAAAAAGCATGCGGGCGAGATCGAGCTGCTGATGCGCGTGTATTTCGAGAAGCCGCGCACCACGGTGGGCTGGAAAGGCCTGATCAACGATCCGTACCTGAACGGCAGCTTCCGCATCAACGAGGGGCTGCGCATCGCGCGCGATCTCTTGGTGCGCATCAACCAGGCCGGCGTGCCGGCGGGCTGCGAGTTCCTCGACGTGATCTCGCCGCAGTACATCGGCGACCTCGTCTCGTGGGGCGCGATCGGCGCGCGCACCACCGAGAGCCAGGTGCATCGCGAGCTCGCCTCCGGCCTCTCGGCGGCGGTCGGCTTCAAGAACGGCACCGACGGCAACGTCAAGATCGCGGTCGATGCGCTGCTCGCGGCGCGCCAGAAGCACCATTTCCTCTCGGTGCACAAGAGCGGCCAGGTGGCGATCGTCGAGACGCGCGGCAACGAGGACTGCCACATCATCCTGCGCGGCGGGCGCGAGCCGAACTACGACGCGGCGAGCGTGCAGGCGGCCTGCGCCGAGCTCGCGCGCGCCGGGCTGCCCGAGCGCCTGATGATCGACTGCTCGCACGCCAACGCCGCGAAGCAGTACCAGCGGCAGATGGAGGTGGCGCGCGACATCGCGGCGCAGCTCGCGCGCGGCGAGCGGCGCATCGTCGGCGTGATGGTCGAGTCGCACCTCGTCGAGGGACGCCAGGAGCTCGAGAACGGCAAACCGCTGCGCTTCGGCCAGAGCATCACCGATCCATGCCTGGGCTGGGACGATTCGACAAAGCTGCTCGGCATGCTGGCCGAGGCGGTGAAGCGCCGACGCTAGCACGCGACCCCGCAACGGCAGGCTTTGGCATAATCGGGCGGACCCATGCCAGAGCGCCCGCAGCAGCTCGCGCACCTCGAGTACCTCGGCGACGCCACCAAGTTCGCCGGCCAGATCCAGGCGCTCATTCCCAAGTGCACGCTGCTCGAGCACTTCTCGCTCGGTGAGGTCAGCACGCTCGCGCATTTCATGGACGTGTACCGCGCCGAGCCGGCCACGGAGATCATTCGCGAAGGCGACGGCGGCGATTTCATGCTGATGCTGGTCGAGGGCCGGGTGGAAGTGCTCAAGCGCGACCGCTGGAACACGCCGCAGCTCCTCGCCACCGTCGAGGCGGGACGCACGCTCGGCGAGATGTCGATGATCGACGGCGAGGCGCGCTTCGCCACTTGCGTCGCGGCCGAGGCGACCATGATCGCGGTGCTCGACCGGGAGAGCCTCGCGCGCATCATCGTCGAGCAGCCGCTGCTCGGCGCCAAGATCCTGATGGAGCTGGTGCTGATGCTGTCGCAGCGGCTGCGTGCCACCAGCGAGCGGCTCCTGGGGTTGCTCGACGAGCAGCAGGCGGGCAATGCGCCGCCGCATCTTTTGTAATGCACGCCACGCTTCCCCTGCTGCGGCAGTACGGCTTCCCGGCCGTGCGGCGCAAGCGCCTCGAGCTCCTGCAGGTGAACGTCGGCTACCGCTGCAACCAGAGCTGCGTGCACTGCCACGTCAATGCCGGACCGCAGCGCACGGAGACGATGCCGCCGCAAGTGATCGAGGACGTGGTCGCATTCCTGCCGCAGGTCGAGACGCTGGATATCACGGGCGGCGCGCCGGAGCTGCATCCGCAGTTCCGCGACCTCGTGTCGCGCGCGCGGCGCCTCGGAAGACACGTCATCGACCGCTGCAACCTGACCATCCTGCAGGAGCCCGGACAGGCGGATCTCGCGCAGTTCCTCGCCGGCGAGCGCGTCGAGGTGATCGCGTCGCTGCCCTGCTATACGCCCGAGCTCGTCGATCGCCAGCGCGGCGCCGGGGTCTACGAGCGCAGCATCGCCGCGTTGCGCAGCCTCAATGCGCTCGGTTACGGCAGCGAGCTGCCGCTCAACCTGGTCTACAACCCGCAGGGGCCGACGCTGCCGCCCGCACAGGACAAGCTCGAGGCGGACTACAAGCGCGAGCTCGCCGAGCGCCACGGCGTCGTCTTCAACCGGCTCTACACGCTCGCCAACATGCCGATCCAGCGCTTCGGCTCGACGCTGGTCTCGAAGGGTCAACTCGCCCCTTACATGGAGCTCTTGCGCAGCTCGCACCGCGACGAGAACCTCGAGGCGGTGATGTGCCGCAACCTGCTTTCGGTCGACTGGCAGGGCTACGTCTACGACTGCGACTTCAACCAGATGCTCGGCCTGCCGCTCGGCGGCCGGCGCAGGCGCCTCGCCGAGCTGGTCGCCGGACAGCTCGAGGGCGCGAGCATCGCGGTTCGCGATCATTGCTTTGGCTGCACCGCGGGGCAGGGGTCCTCCTGCGGCGGCGCCTTGCATGCCTAGCGCGGCGCCGAAGCGCCTCCTCATCCTCGTCGTCATCGTGCTCGCGCTGGCCGCGTTTTTCGCGGCGGGCGCGCAGCGCTATTTCACCTTCGAGAACATCAAGACGCAGCAGGCGGCGGTCAACGCCTATTACCAGGCGCATCCGTGGCGGACGGCGCTCGGCTATTTCGCGCTGTACATCGCGCTGACCGGCCTGTCGCTCGCGGGGGCGGCGACGCTGCTGACGCTGCTCGGGGGCGCGATCTTCGGCCTTCTCTGGGGCACGATCCTCGTGTCCTTCGCCTCGAGCATCGGCGCGACGATCGCTTTTCTCGCCTCGCGCCTGGTGCTGCGCGATTGGGTGCAAAGCCGATTCGGGCGTTACCTCGACGCGATCAACCGGGGAATCGAGCAGGAAGGCGGCTTCTACCTCTTCACGCTGCGCCTGATTCCCGCGGTGCCGTACTTCGCCATCAACCTGGCAATGGGCCTGACACCGATCCGCACCTGGACGTTCTACTGGGTGAGCCAGCTCGGCATGCTCGCGGGCACCCTCGTCTATGTGAACGCGGGCACGCAGCTCGCGCGCATCGAGTCGCCCCGCGGCATCGTCTCCTGGCAGCTGTTCGGCGCGCTCGTGCTGCTCGGCATCTTCCCGCTCGCCGCCAAGAAGCTGATCGACGCGGTGAAGGCGCGGCGCGTGTATGCGCGCTGGAGTGGGAAAAAGCCGTCCAGCTACGATCGGAACCTGGTGGTGATCGGGGCGGGTTCGGCGGGGCTGGTGTCTTCGTATATCGCCGCGGCGGTCAAGGCTAAGGTCACGCTGATCGAGCGGCACCG
>DASXRW010000413.1:0-6224 GCA_036506355.1 Burkholderiales bacterium | reverse complement strand
GCGCCACGAGATGGCAATGCTCTTCATCACCCACGACCTCGCGCTGGTGAGCGAGATCGCCGACTACGTGGTGGTGATGCGGGATGGAGAAATTCGGGAACAGGCGCCTGCGTCGCAGCTTTTCCGCGACCCGCGCGATGCGTACACCCGCGCGCTCCTCGCCTGCCGGCCGCCGCGCGACCGACGGCCACGGCGGCTGCCGGTCATCGATGACTTCATGAAGGATGGACGAGCGCCAACGATGGAGGAGCGCTCCAGGGGCCTGCGCGGCAATGAGCCGGCGCTGCTCGAAGCAAAGGGGCTGGCGAAGAGCTTCTATTTCCGCGAGGGCATGTTCCGACAGCGGGAGCTGAAGGCAGTGAAGGGTGCCTCGTTCCGCATCGCCAAGGGCAAGACGCTCGGCGTGGTGGGCGAGTCGGGCTCGGGCAAGACCACGGTGGCGCTGCTGGTCGCGCGGCTGCACCAGGCCACCGGCGGCGAAGCGCGCTTCGAGGGGCGCGATCTTCTCGCGATAGACGCCCGCGAGGCGATGCCGTACAAGCGGCGCATCCAGATCGTCTTCCAGAATCCCTACGCGTCGCTCAATCCGCGCTTCACGGTGGCACAGATCCTGACCGAGCCGATGCTGATCCACGGCATCGGCGCCGACGATGCCGAGCGCCGGGCGATGGCCGCGGAGCTGCTGCGCAAAGTCGGTCTTGCGCCCGAATCGCTGGAAAAGTATCCCCACGAGTTTTCGGGCGGCCAGCGCCAGCGCATCGCCATCGCCCGGGCATTAACTTTGCGGCCGGAGCTGCTCATTTGCGATGAATCGGTGTCGGCGCTCGACGTCTCGGTCCAGGCCCAACTATTGAACCTGCTGCAGGATTTGCAGGACGAATACGCCATGAGCTATCTCTTCATCTCGCACGACCTCGCGGTGGTGCGCTACATGGCCGACGAGGTCATGGTCATGAAAGACGGCGAGGTGGTCGAGATCGCCGGCCCCGACGAGCTCTACGCCAACCCCAAGCACCCCTACACGCGGCTCCTGCTTTCGTCGATCCCCGGACGCGCGCAGTGAAGCTGGTGCTTTTCCTGGCGGCGCTCATCGGCGCCCCTGCCGCATGGGCGGCGCATGCCTATGCCCAGTTCGGCGACATCAAGTATCCGAAGGGATTTGCACACTTCGAATGGGTCAACCCCGGCGCGCCGAAGGGCGGCGATCTCTCGCTGGTGCCGCCGCTGCGCATCACCAACATCGACAAGCTCAATCCGTTCACGCTCAAGGGAACGGCGCCGCCGGGCAACGGGCTGATCTTCGAAACTCTCCTCACCGGAACGCTCGACGAGCCCACCACGGCCTACGGCCTGCTCGCCGAGGACATCCAGGTGGCGCCCGATGGACTTTCGATTACCTTCAGGCTGGATCCCGCGGCGCGCTTCCACAACGGCAAGCCGGTGATGGCCGCCGACGTGAAGTACAGCTTCGACAAGCTGATGAGCAAGGAGGCGGCGCCGCAGTACCGCGTGGTCTACGGGGACGTGAAGCGCGCCGTGACGACCGGGCCGCGCACGATCCGCTTCGATCTGGCGCGCGCGAGCGCCGAGCTGCCGCTCCTGGTCGGCGGCCTGCCGGTCTTCAGCCGCGACTGGGGGGCGGGCAAGCCCTTCGACCAGGTGATCATGGACACGCCGATCGGCAGCGGCCCGTACCGCATCGCTCGCGTGAATGACCGCGACGTCACCTACGAGCGCGACCCGAACTACTGGGCGCGCGATCTCGGCGTGCGCCGCGGCATGTACAACTTCGACCACATCACCTACAAGATCTACAAGGACAACACTGCCCAGACCGAAGCGTTCAAGGCGGGCGAGTTCGACTACATCCGCACCTTCTCCGCCCGGGAATGGGCGCGCGTCTACACCGGCAAGAAGTTCGATTCCGGCGAGCTCGTCAAGGCCGAGCTGCCGACGAAGAACGCCGGCGACTTCCAGAGCTACTGGATCAACATCCGGCGCGACAAGTTCAAGGACGCGCGCGTGCGCCAGGCGCTCGCGCTCGCTTTCGACTTCGAGTGGATGAACCGGCGCCTGATGTACAACTCCTACGTGCGCTGCCGCGGCTGGTTCAACGGCAGCGACTTCGAGGCCGAGGGCCTGCCGGAAGGCGACGAGCTCGCGGTGCTCGAGCCCCTGCGCAAGAAGCTGCCGGCGAAGGTATTCAATGAGCCCGTGCCGCTGCCGCCTTCCACCGACCCGCCGGGCAGCCTGCGCGACAACCTGCGCAAAGCGAAGGACCTTCTCGCCGCCGCCGGCTGGACCTACCGCGACGGCGCGCTGCGCAACGCGAAAGGCGAGCCGTTCGTCGTCGAGTACCTCGACAGCGGCGGCGGCGAGCGCGTCATCACGCCGTGGTTCCAGGCGCTCGCGCGGCTCGGCATCCAGGGTGATTACCGCCGCGGCGATTTCGCGCTGATCCAGAAGCGCCTCGATGTGTTCGACTTCGATCTCTTCACCATCCGCATTCCGGGCAACGACGCGCCGGGCGCGGATCTCGTCGCCCGCTTCGCCTCGGACCAGGCGGCGGTCGAGGGCTCGAGCAACTACATCGGCATCCGCGATCCCACGGTGGATGCGCTGCTCGAGCGCATCATCGCGGCGAACACGCGCCCGGAGCTGGTCGCGCGCCTGAAGGCGCTCGACCGAGTGCTGCGCCACGGCCATTACGTCATCCCGCAGTGGTTCTCGAACACCTTCCGCGTCGCCTGGCGCGGCGGCAAGTTCGAGCAGCCGCAGGTGAAGCCGTCGTACTACACGCCCGACGACTGGGTGGTCAGCACCTGGTGGAGAAAAAAGTAGCGATGTGGTCCTACATCCTCAAGCGGCTGCTGCTCATGATCCCGACGCTGTTCGGCGTCCTGCTGATCACCTTCGTCGTGATCCAGTTCGTTCCCGGCGGCCCGGTCGAGCAGATGGTGGCGCAGCTGCAGGGGCGCGACGTAGGCGGCGGCGAGGCCGGCGGGCGCGCCGCGGCCGCGGCGGGACTCGCGGGCTACCGCGGCCGCCAGGGCGTGGACGCCGCGAAGGTCGAGGAGATCAAGAAGCTCTACGGCTTCGACAAGCCGCCGCACGAGCGCTTCGCGCAGATGGTCGGCCAGTTCGCGCGCTTCGATCTCGGGCGCAGCTTCTTCCACAACAAGGATGTCTGGCAGCTCATCAAGGAGAAGCTGCCGGTGTCGATCAGCCTCGGCCTGTGGACCTTCCTCCTCACCTACCTGATCTCGGTGCCGCTCGGCATCGCCAAGGCGGTGAGGGCCGGCAGCGCGTTCGACACCGTCACGACCTTTATCGTGCTCCTCGGCTATGCCATTCCGAGCTTCGTGCTCGGCGTGGTGCTGCTCGTCTATTTCGGCGGCGGCACCTTCCTGCAGTGGTTCCCACTGCGCGGCATCGTCTCGTCGAACTGGCACGAGTTGAGCCTCCTGCACAAGGTCACCGACTATTTCTGGCACATCACGCTGCCGATCACCGCCATGGTGATCGGCGGCTTCGCGGTCATCACCATCCTCACCAAGAACTCGGTGCTGGAGGAGATCCGCAAGCATTACGTGATGACCGCCCGGGCCAAGGGCGTGAGCGAGCGCAAGGTGCTTTGGCGCCATGTCTTCCGCAACGCCATGATCCCGATCATGACCGGCTTCCCGGCGGCCTTCGTCGCCGCCTTCTTCACCGGGTCGCTGCTCATCGAGACGCTGTTCTCACTCGACGGCCTGGGGCTGCTGTCCTATGAGTCGGTGATCCGGCGCGACTATCCGGTGGTGTTCGGCAGCCTCTTCGTCTACACGATCATCGGCCTCGCCACCAACCTGATTCGCGACCTCACCTACCTGTGGGTGGATCCGCGCGTGAAATTCTTCGACTGAGCCATGTCTTCGATCATCGCGGACGCCAGCTCGGCGCCCAACACGGCAGAGATCCCGCTCCACGCGAGCCCGGCGCGCCGCGCCTGGCGGCGCTTCCGGGCGAATCGCCTGGGCTACGTGAGCCTGGTGATCTTCACGTTCCTCTTCGCCGTGAGCCTGCTCGCCGAGGTGCTGTCGAACGACAAGCCGCTCGCCGTGCGCTACGAGGGGCAGTGGTTCGCGCCGGTCTTTCAGACCCTGCCGGAGGCCACCTTCGGGGGCGACTTCCCCACGCCGACCGACTACCTCGATCCGTTCATCCGCGAGCAGCTCGCCAAGCCGGGCAACTTCGCGCTCTATCCGCTCAACCACTATCACTACAGCACCATCAACTACTTCTCCAAGAGCCCGAGCCCCGCGCGCCCCGACCGGGAGAACGTGCTCGGCACCGACGACCGCGGTCGCGACCTGCTCGCGCGGCTGCTCTACGGGTTTCGCATTTCGGTGGTCTTCGCACTGATCGTCACCATCGCTTCCACCGCCTTCGGCATGCTCTTCGGCGCGGTGCAGGGCTACTTCGCCGGCTGGAGCGACATCGCCATGGAGCGCTTCAAGGAGATCTGGGGCGCCATGCCGACGCTCTACATGCTGATCATCTTCTCGTCGCTCTTCTCGCCGAGCTTCTGGCTGCTCGTCCTGCTGATCGCCATCTTCGGCTGGCTCGGCATCGCCGCCTACGTGCGCGCAGAGTTCCTGAAGAACCGCACGCTCGACTACGTGCGTGCCGCGCGCGCACTCGGCCAGAGCAACCGCGTCATCATGTGGCGCCACATCCTGCCGAACAGCCTGACCCCGGTGGTCACGCTGGTGCCCTTCGAGATGGCCGCCGCGATCGGCGCGCTCACCAGCCTCGACTTCCTCGGCCTGGGCGTACCGCCGGGCACGCCAAGCCTCGGCGAGTTGCTCAACCAGGGCAAAGAGAACCTCGACGCCTGGTGGATCTCGCTCTCGACCTTCGGCGTCCTGGTCGTCACGCTGCTGCTCCTCATCCTCATCGGCGACGCGCTGCGCGATGCACTCGACCCGCGGAAGGTCTTGGAGGGAGAGACACGATGAACCGAATTTGCGCCGCCCCCCTGTCAAGGGGGGAAGCGAGCCGCAGGCGAGCGGGGGGTTCTGGTTGAGTCTCCTCGAAGTCAAAAATCTGAGCATCCATTTCGGCCCTCGCAAGGTGGTCGACAACGTCTCCTTCTCGCTCGACGCGGGCCAGAAGCTCGCGCTCGTGGGCGAGTCGGCCTCCGGCAAGACCGTCACGGCGCTCTCTACACTCCGGCTCATCGAGAACGCGCGGCTCAGCGGCCAGATCCACTTCGATGGGCGAGACGTGCTCGCGATGACGGACCAGCAATTGCGCGACATGCGCGGGCGCGACATCGCGGTGATTTTTCAGGAGCCGATGACGGCGCTGAATCCGATCTACACGGTCGGCGACCAGATCGTCGAGTCGCTCGAGCTGCACACGCCGCTGCGCGGCGCGCAGGCCTGGGCGGAGGCGGTCGCCGCGATGCGCCGCGTCGGCATCGACGACGCCGAGCGCCGCGCGCGCAGCTACCCGCACCAGCTCTCGGGCGGGCAGCGCCAGCGCGCCATGATCGCGATGGCGCTCGCCTGCAATCCGAAATTGCTGATCGCGGATGAACCGACCACCGCGCTCGACGTTGCCATCCGCCTGCAGATCCTCGAGCTGCTCGAGGATCTGCGAGCCCAGGCCGGCATGGCGTTGCTGATCATCACGCACGATCTGAACCTGGTGCGCCGCTTCGCCGACCGCGTCGCGGTGATGGAGAAGGGCGTGATGGTGGAGCAGGGCGCTACCGCGGACGTGATCGAGCGGCCGCAGCATCCCTATACGCGCAAGCTCGTCAACAGCCGGCCCGACCGCGACGTCGCGCCGCCGGCGAGCGGCACCATCGTCCAGGCGCGCGAGGTTCATGTCCACTATCCGACACATGTGCCCGGCATCCGCGGCTGGTTCAAGAGCGGGCAGTTCACGGCCGTGCAGGACGTGAGCTTCGATCTCGCGCCCGGCGAGACGCTCGGCATCATCGGCGAATCCGGCTCCGGGAAGACCACGCTCGCGCTCGCGGTGCTCGGTCTGGTCGCGGCGCAGGGCGATATCAGGATCAATGGAAAACATTGGGCCGACCGCGCCGGACGCCGCAACCTGCGGCGCGAGATCCAGGTCGTGTTCCAGGATCCGCTGTCCTCGCTTTCGCCGCGCCTGACGATCGAGCAGATCGTGGGCGAAGGCCTCGAGATCCACGAGCCCGAGCTCGATGC
>DASXRW010000412.1:0-1872 GCA_036506355.1 Burkholderiales bacterium | reverse complement strand
AGACCTGCAGCTTGGTGAGGCTCGGATCGGCAAAGCGCAGGTTGTAGCCGCTGCGGAAGAGGGCAAAGAGCGCGGCGTTCGCCGCGATGCAGGCGATCGCGATCGTGACCGCCGCTGCGGTGTGGATGAAGCCGAGCAGGTCGGCGACGACGAGGAGCGCGAGCGCCAGGCTATAGCTGTAGACGCCGAGCGTGTACCGGTGCAGCCGGATCGCCTGCTTTTCCTCGGTCCTGGCCGACTGCTGCTGAATCGCTCCCTCCCAATGTTGATTCTACGGGCCGGGAGGAAACGCGAAAATTTCGTTATGTGCGCTTTTTGGCAAACCACGCGCCGCCGAGGAGCAGCGCCGCGATCAGCGCGAACACCGGCGTCATGCCGAGCACCGCGGAGATCGCGCCCGAGGCGAGCGGGATGAAGGTCTGGCTGCCGTTCATCATCGTTGTGCGGATGCCGACGGCTTCCCCCTGCCGGCCCGGAGGCGACGCTTCGTAGAGCAGCGCCATGATCACGGGCTGCGAGGCGCCGAGGCCGAGGCCAAGCATGAACGAGAGCGCCATCAGGAGCGGCACACTGTGCACGAACGGGAACAGCGCGTACGCAGCCGCGGCGAGCGCCATTGCGGAGGAGATGAGCACCCAGTGGCGAATCCGCTGCACCAGCACGGTGAGGAGGGCGCGCACCACGAAGGTCGCGAGCGCGAAGGTCGCCATGATGACGCCGATCGTCCCGGCGGCGAGGCCGATGCGCGAGCCGTAGAGCGGCATGAGGAAGCCGTAAATGTCCCATCCCATGTTGAGCAGTCCGCTCACGATCAAGGTGTAGCGCAGCGCGGGCACGCGCAGGAGGTCGAGGACGCCGTGGCGCTCGCGCGGCACGCGCTCGGGCCGCGGCAGCGCTCGCTTGCGCCGCGCGAGCATGACCAGCGCGATCACCGGGAAAACCGCGAGCGCGAGCATCGCGCCGGCGTGGCCGAAGCCCTCGATCGCATAGCCGGCAACCAGCGGCCCGATGGAATTCGAGATCGAAAAACCGAGCGAGAGCCATGAAAAGGTCACGGCGCGCTCCTCCGGGCTGCCATGCGCGCCGAACACGCTGTTCATGGCGATGTGCAGGAACATGAATGAGGTACCGAGGAGTGGGCTCGAGATATAGAGCACCGTCACCGATGGGAAGAGGAAGGGCAGCGCCGCCGCGCAGGCGAGCGTCGCGAGGCCGATCATCACCGGCCGGCGCGGCCCGAGCCGATCGATGATGCGTCCGGCAGTGACCGACAACAGCATCGGCAGTACGGCGAAGAGGGCAAGGAGCACACCGACCGTGAACTCGGAGGCGCCGAGCTTCAGCGCGAAGAGCGTCGTCGTCATGCGGCTGCCGACGAAGCAGAGATGCCCCAGGACGTTCAGCGCGACGAAATAGGCGATTTCCACGGCTTCGTCCAGACGGTCATCGCGACACCGCTGCAAGTTACCGCGATGCCGAAGAGCGTGAGCGCGCTCGGCAGCAGATGGAACAGCGCGGCCTCGAGCACCACGGCGAAGATCGGCGGCAGGTACATCATGCTCGCTACCCGCGTCGCCTCGCCGTGCCGCATGAGGATGTGCAGCGCGCTCACGCCGAGGAACGAGGCGCCGATCACGAGAAACGCGATCGCGCCGAGCAGCGCCCAGCTCCAGTGCACCGTAAAGCCCTCCACCGCTAGCGCAAGCGGACCCAGCACCACTGCCGTAGCCGCGAACTGGATCACCGCTGCGGCTTTCAGGTCAGTGTGCGGCGCGAAGGTACGCTGATACAGGGTGGCAGCCGTCACGCCCAGCAGGGCAATAATGGTCGCGGCCAGGCTGCCCACGGTGACCTCGCGGATGTCGATCTTGT
>DASXRW010000411.1:0-8200 GCA_036506355.1 Burkholderiales bacterium | reverse complement strand
CCTTCGCCTTGACGCGCAAGGCGTAGCCGAGCGTGCCGTAGGAGTTGGGGAAGCCGAAAAAAAGATCGGCGTGCTCGTTGGTCGCGGTGCAGGTGACGATGCGGCCGTCGCCCAGCAGCACGTCGAGCTCGAGCATGGTGTCGTGCACCAGGCCATGGCGATGCGACGAGGATTCGATGCCGACGCCGGCCACCGCGCCGCCGAGGGTGATGGTCTTCAACTGCGGCACGACCGCAGGCATCAGGCCGTGCACCAGGCACTCGCGCGTCAGGTCCTCGTAGGTGATCATGCCCTCGGTGTCGATCCAGCCCGCGGCGGCGTCGACCTGCAGCACCTGGTTGAAAGCGCGCACGTCGAGCCGCCGGCGCGCGACGCTCTTGCGGTCGCGGAACAGATTCGACGTTTCCTTGGCGAGCCCGACCGGGCCCTGCCCGTCCCTAAGCCGCGCGGCTAGGGCTTCTTTTTTCCTGGAATGCTGGCGCTGCGGGCTGTTCGAAGGGTTGTTCGTAGAGGAAGCTCCGGCTCATGGGGTAGTTCGTCATCGAGACGTTGCCCTTCGAGAACACGATCTGGAAAAGATGCGTGAGCCCCCCGGCCGAGCGGAACATCTCGGCGCAGCCGTAGAGATACACGCGCCAGATGCGGCGGAAGCGCTCGTCGAACTTCCTGGGGTCGAGCGCGCGGATCTTGTCCCAGTGGCGGTCGAAGCGCTCGGCCCACACATCGAGCGTGAGCGCGTAGTGCCGGCGCAGGTTCTCGACGTCGAGGATCTCGAGTCCCGCCTTCTCCATCTCGACCACCACGTCGGCGAGGCTCGGAATCCAGCCGCCGGGGAAGACGTACTTGCGAATGAAGTAGTCGGTCTCGTAGTAGCCGACATGGCCGATGAAGTGGATCAGGCCGAGGCCGCCCGGCTTGAGCGCGCGCGCATGCGCCTGGATCAAGTCGACCAGGCCATCGCGGCCGGCGTGCTCGAGGCAGCCGATCGAGACCACCTTGTCGTACTGCCGGTCCATGCTGCGGAAGTCGCCCTCGACCGCCGCGGTCTTGCGCAGCCGCCGCCGCTCGATCTCGCGACGCGCGTGCTCGACCTGCGAGCCGGTGGTGTTGTACCCGGTGACCTTCACGCCGAAGCGCTCCTCCGCGTAGAGCAGAAAGCCGCCGAAGCCGCTGCCGACGTCGACCACGTCGTCGCCGGGCTCGAGCAACACCTTCTGTCCGACGTGCTCGAGCTTGTTGCGCTGCGCCTCCTCGAGCGTGCGCGTGCCTTCCTTCCAGTAGGCGCAGGTGTAGAGCATCAGCGGATCGTCGAGCCAGAAGCGGTAGAACTCCGGCCCGAGCGCGTAATGGAACTCGGCGTTGCGCTTCGCGCGCAGCCAGCTCGTGTTGGCGTGCAGGAACTCGTGCAGGCGGTTGGCGATGCGCACCAGGGGCTTCGGCCAGTGGGCGTCCGCGGCCATGCCGGCGGCGAGCGCCCGCGCCAAGCTTCCCTCCAGGTCGACCTCGCCGGCGAAGTAGGCGTCCAGCAGGCCGACGTGGCCGAACGCGGCCATGCGCCAGTAGGCCCGCGCCTTGCGAAAGACCAGCGTGAATTCGGGAGCGCCCGCGCCGCTGCGCCACTCCGAGCCGTCGGCGAGGCGCACGGCGAAGACGATGCCGGATCGCTCGCCAATCTGGCGGAAAGTTCGGTCGACGAGGGATCTCATGCGAGCGGCCGATTCTACAGCCCTGGGTACAGCCCGATAGAAGTCATCGCGCAAGTTTGCTAGCCTCACCCAACCTCCGGAAACCTACGAGGAAATTGCAATGGCCAAAGGTAAAGAACGCCCCACGCTTGCAACCAAGAGCGGCGGCGCGCGCGCCGGATCCAAGCCCCAGCAAGCGGAGCGCCCGGCCAAGACCGGGCCTGACGTTGCGGTGTCCACGGCGCCTGTCTCCAAGCTGTCACCCGAGGAGGTCTACCGGCTGATCCAGGAGTCCGCCTACTTCAAGGCCAAGGCGCGCGGCTTCGCGCCCGGGCACGAGGTGCAGGACTGGATCGAGGCCGAGGCCGAGGTGCGCCGGCGGCTGGAGGGACGCGCCTAGGAGTTGATCTGCCTCAAGACTGCGGCCGCCCACTCGGGCAGGCTGCAGGCATGGATGTCTTCGTCGTCGACGCATCACCGCGGGGCCCGGAGCGGCTTGCCGAGCTGCTGGCGAGCATCCCGCAGGTGCGGCTCGTCGGGCAGGCCGACAGCGCGCGAGCGGCGATCGCCGCGATCCTGGCCAAGAAACCCGATGTCGTCCTGCTGAGCCTGAGGCTCGCCGAGGGCACCGGCTTCCAGGTGCTGGGCGAGGTGCGCCGGCGCGAGCCGGGGATCGACTTCTACGTGCTGTCGAACTTTTCCGCCGAGCCCTTCCGCCGGCGTGCCGAGCAGCTCGGCGCCCTGCGATTATTCAGCCGCAACGCCGGCCTGCAGCCCGTGCGCGACCTGATCGCGGCGCGCGCCGGCACGGTCCACTGACCATGCTTCGCTTCTTCTTCCCCAGACCGTTGGACCGGCACTACATCGACGCCGGCCGCGTCAGCTGCCCGCTCCGCGGCCACGATGTCGACTTCGACCTCTGCGCCGGCTGCCCTTCCATGCGCGAAATCGAGTTGCGCTCCAGCCCGGCCTTCGTGCGCTGCCGCTCCGAGCCCACCGGCGGCTGGCTCCTGCGCACGCCGGTCTGACCCGTTCCACCGGAGCGCTCCGAACGGACCATGCTGCCAGCGGCGAAATTTGCTTATTACGGGAACAAACTCTCTTTCGCGGCGGACATGAAAATTTGCGTGCACAGCAACCGGGGACCTCGAGGCGAGGAGACCCCCTGTGCGTTTTACCTCGGCGGCCGGCGCCTCCCAGTCCTTGCCGTGATCGAGCGCTGGCAGGATGCCACGCACCACTACTACGAAGTGATGGTCGACGACGGTCGGCGCTTTGTGCTGCGCCTGCAGCCGGGCACCCGGAGCTGGGAGCTCGCCGCCGTGTTCGCCGCCAAGATCAAGAAGCCCGCGTCGCCAAAACCGGTAACTCCTGCCGCGCCGCGTAAGTTTTTCTCCCTGCTGTACTCGAAGTAGCAAGTTCTTCAGAACTAGCGGTTGACGTCCCCGGCCGGTGGCCTGCTGCTCTACACGGCTGCCGAGGGTTCGCTGGCGCGCAGCAGGAAGCAGGTCAGCGCGCTTGAGGCGGCCGTGAGGAGCCAGAAGAGCAGGAAGCCGACGGAGTAGGTCGCGAGCGGGCCGAGTTCGACCTGCCGTCCGAGAAAGAACAGCTCGCCGGGATCGATCACCGTAAAGAACAGCACCTCGGCGACGCCGGCGGCGAGGAACGAGGACCAGAGGACGACCATCGCTTTCTTCATGATGCCTCCTGCGCAATGCGCCAGGTACCGCGAGGATCCTCGATCACCACGCGCCAATGCCCGCGTGGCAGAGCACCGAGCCCGGCTTCATAAGCGCCGCCAGCCACCGGGGTAAGACGCAGCCGCACGTCGTAGCCCGCGCGCGTGGCGTGCGCGAGGTGCACGAACAACGCCTCGGGTGCCGCGCCTTTCAGCTCGACGCGGATCTTCTCCTCCCGGAGCGCGATCACCGCGGAAATTCCCAGCCGCCGCCCCGCCTCCTCGCGCGCCAAGCGCTTGTTGATGGCGAGGCCCTGCTTGTAATAGTCCTCGGCCACGAGGCCATCGGCAGTGGCGAACGCGATCCACATCGTCGCCGCGCCGGCGACCAGCACGGTGGCCGGTCCCGAGATCAGGAGCCAGGGCCAGAGCTGGCGGTACCAGGGCAGGCTCATTGGACGATGAACACCGAGTGTTCGTCGACTTCGATGCCTTCGACGCCGAGGGCGCGCAGATGGAACTCGATGCGGTGCGAGCCGGGCTTCGCCGCATCGGCGGGCAGGCGCAGCTTGACCGGCACCACGCGGCTGGTCGCGGCGCCGACGCCGATGGTCGGATCGCCCCAGAGCTGCAAGCCCGGCAGGCCGGAGACGCTGAGCTCGAAGGCGCGCGCCTGCTCGGCGGTGTTCATCACCTGCAGGCGGTAGACGTTCTCGATCAGGCCGCCCTCGACCTCGCGCGCGATCGCCGCGCGATCGCGGATCACGTCGAGCTTGAGTGGCACGCGCAGATAGAGACTCGCGAGCATCGCGGCGCCGATCGCAAGGAGGATGGCGGAGTACACCAGCACGCGTGGACGCACGATGCGCGTCGCGCGCCCCTCCAGCGCGTGCGTGGTCGAGTAGCGGATCAGGCCGCGCGGCCGCGCGAGCTTGTCCATCACCTGCTCGCAGCCATCGACGCAGGCGGCGCAGCCGATGCACTCGTACTGCAGCCCGTGCCTGATGTCGATGCCGGTCGGGCAGACCTGGACGCAGATGCCGCAGTCGACGCAGTCACCGACGCCTTTGCCCTTCCCGCGCGGCTCGCCGCGCTTCGCGTCATAGGTGATGATCAGCGTGTCCTTGTCGAACATCGCGCTCTGGAAGCGCGCGTACGGGCACATGTACTTGCACACCTGCTCGCGCATCCAGCCGGCGTTGCCATAGGTGGCGAAGGCGTAGAACGCAATCCAGAAGGTTTCCCACGGTCCCGTCGAGAGCGCGAGCACTTCTGCCCAGAGCTCGCGGATCGGCGTCACGTAGCCGACGAAGGTGAAGCCGGTCCACAGCGCGACCGCGATCCAGACGGCGTGCTTCGCCACCTTTCTCGGCAGCCTTTTACCGGCGGGCAGCTTGTCCAGGCGGATGCGCGCATTGCGGTCGCCCTCGATGACGCGCTCGATCCACATGAAGAGCTCGGTGTAGACGGTCTGCGGGCAGGCATAGCCGCACCAGATGCGCCCCGCCACCGCCGTGAAGAGGAACAGGCTCAGCGCCGCGAGGATCAGGAGCACCGTGAGGTAGACCACGTCCTGCGGCCAGAACACCAGGCCGAAGAGGTAGAACTTGCGGTGCACGATGTCGAACAGCACCGCCTGGCGGTCGTTCCAGGTGAGCCAGGCGCCGCCGTAGAACACGAGCTGAGTCGCCCACACCGCCGTCCAGCGCAGCGCGGCGAACCAGCCGTGCACCGCGCGCGGATAGATCTTCTCCCGGACCTCGTAGAGCGAGCGCTCTTCGACCCGGACGGGGATGTCCTGCAGATTCACCGGGCCGAGAGCGACAGGACGTAGGCGGCGACCAGGCGGATCTTCGCTTCGCTCAGGAGCTCCTTGTGCGCCGGCATCTGGCTCGTGCGGCCGTTGGTCACCGTCTCGATGATGCGCGCCTCGCCGCCGCCATGCAGCCAGATCTTGTCGGTGAGGTTGGGTGCGCCCATGAGCAGGTTGCCCTTGCCCTCCGCGCCATGACAGGCGGCGCAGATCGTGGCGAAGGTTTCCTGGCCCTTGGCGACGCGGATCGAGTCCGCGGTCCCGCCGGAGAGCGATAGGACATAGTGCGCGACGTCCTTGATCTTGGCCTCGCCCAGCACCTCGCCGAACGCCGGCATGACGCCGTTGCGGCCGTTGGCGATGCTGGTCTGGATGGTCTTCACGTCGCCGCCGTACAGCCAGTCGCGGTCGGTCAGATTCGGAAAGCCGCGCGAGCCGCCGCCGTCGGACGCGTGGCACTGCGCGCAGCTGTTGAGAAAGAGCTTCTGTCCGATGGCGAGCGCTTCGGGGTTCTTCGCGAGCTGCTCCACTTCCATGGCGGCAAAGCGGTCGTAGAGCGGGCCGAACTGCTTCTCGGCGAGCTGCGTCTCTTCCTTCAGCTGGCCGACCTGCGACCAGCCGAGCGTGCCCTTCCAGCTGCCGAGGCCCGGATAGAGCACGAGATAGCCGAGACCGAAGGCGATGGTGATGTAGAAGAGCCAGGACCACCAGCGCGGCAGCGGGTTGTTGTATTCCGCCAGATCCTCGTCCCAGGTGTGGCCCGTGGTCTCGACGTTCGCTTGCTTGCGGATGCTCTGCGATCTGAGGAACCAGGCGCAGGCGACGATCGACACCACCGTGAGGATGGCGATGTAGAGGCTCCAGAACTCCGAGGTGAACTCACTCATAGGTCGTCCTCGTCCAGCAGCGCACGCTCTTCCCAGCGCTCTTTGCGCGAGGGCGCGTACGCCCACCAGACGATGGCTGCGAATGCCGCCATCACGGCAAGCGAGACCAGGATGCGCATGAGTTCCATCAGTTCGCTCTCTTGTTCGCGATGCCGAGGTTCTGCAGGTAGCCGATCAGGGCATCCATCTCGGTCTTGCTCGCCACTTCCTTGCGCGCCGCGGCGATCTCGTCATCGCTGTAGGGAACGCCGAGCACGCGCAGCGCGCGCATCTTGGCTTCGATGTCGGCGGCGTTCGCCGGCGTGCTCGCGAGCCAGGGATACGCGGGCATGTTCGATTCGGGCACCAGCTGCCGCGGATTGGCGAGATGCAGGCGGTGCCAGTCGTCGGAATAGCGCCCGCCGACGCGGTGCAGATCCGGCCCGGTGCGCTTCGAGCCCCACTGGAAGGGACGGTCGTAGACGAATTCCCCGGCGACCGAGTACGGACCGTAGCGCTCCACCTCGGCGCGGAACGGCCTGATCATCTGCGAGTGGCAGTTGTAGCAGCCCTCGCGCACGTAGATGTCGCGGCCGGTGAGCTGCACCGCGCTGTAGGGCTTGAGGCCGGCGACCGGTTCGGTCACCGATTTCTGGAAGGCGAGCGGCACGATCTCGACCAGGCCGCCGACCGCGACCACCAGGATCACGAGGACGATGAGCAGCGCCTGGTTGCGCTCGATGAGGTCGTGGGTCAGTTTCACGCCGCTTTTGCCAAATGAGCCGGAAGGGGAATGAGCGCTTCGGCGGGCTTCGCGGCCACGACGGTCTTGTAGACGTTCCAGGCCATGATCAGCATGCCCGAGAGGTAAAGGATCCCGCCCAGCAGGCGGATCGCGTAGAACGGATAGGTCGCCTTCACGCTCTCGACGAAGCTGTAGGTGAGCGTGCCGTCCTCGCCGACCGCGCGCCACATCAGGCCCTGCATCACGCCGGCGATCCACATCGCAGTGATGTAGAGCACGACCCCGATGGTCGCCACCCAGAAGTGCAGGTTCATCGCCGGCACGCTGTACATCTGCGCCCGGCCGAACAGCCGCGGGATCAGGTAATAGAGCGAGCCCATCGTGATGAAGCCCACCCAGCCGAGCGCGCCGCTATGGACGTGGCCGACGGTCCAGTCGGTGTAATGCGAGAGCGCATTCACCGTCTTGATCGACATCATCGGCCCCTCGAACGTGGACATGCCGTAGAACGAGAGCGACACGACGAGGAACTTGAGGATCGCGTCGTCGCGCAACTTATGCCACGCGCCCGACAGCGTCATGATGCCGTTGATCATCCCGCCCCAGGAGGGCGCGAGCAGGATGAGCGAGAACACCATGCCGAGCGATTGCGTCCAGTCGGGCAGCGCCGTGTAGTGCAGGTGGTGCGGCCCGGCCCACATGTAGGTGAAGATCAGCGCCCAGAAGTGCACCACCGACAGGCGATAGGAATAGATCGGGCGGCCGGCCTGCTTCGGAATGAAGTAATACATCATCCCGAGGAAGCCCGCGGTGAGGAAGAAGCCGACCGCGTTGTGGCCGTACCACCACTGCACCATCGCGTCCTGCGCGCCGGCATACGCCGAGTAGGATTTCCACAGCGTGGCCGGCACCGCCGCGCTGTTGACGATATGCAGCAGCGCCACGGTGAGGATGAACGCGCCGAAGAACCAGTTGGCGACGTAGATGTGCTGGACCTTGCGCTTGGCGAGCGTGCCGAAAAACACGATGGCGTACGACACCCAGACGACGGCGATCAGCAGATCGATCGGCCATTCGAGCTCGGCGTATTCCTTGCCCTGCGTGATGCCGAGCGGCAGCGTGATCGCCGCCAGCACGATGACCGTCTGCCAGCCCCAGAAGGTGAAGGCCGCGAGCCGGTCGCAGAAGAGGCGCGCGTGCGCCGTGCGCTGCACGACGTAGTAGGAGGTGGCGAAGAGCGCCGAGCCGCCAAAGGCGAAGATCACCGCGTTCGTGTGCAGCGGCCGCAGACGCCCGTACGAGAGCCACGGAACGCCAAGCGCGAGGTCGGGCCAGATCAGCTCGGCGGCGATGAACACGCCGACCAGCATGCCGACCACGCCCCACACCACGGTCATGATCGCGAACTGCCGC
>DASXRW010000410.1:0-9206 GCA_036506355.1 Burkholderiales bacterium | reverse complement strand
CGCATCGCCGCCGACAACGAAGCGAATCCCGGCCGCGTGCCGATCCGCTACGGCATCGGCCTGCATCTCGGCCAGGTGACCTACGGCAACATCGGCGTGCCCGAGCGGCTCGAATTCACCGTCATCGGCTCGGCCGCCAATGCCGCCGCGCGCGTCTAGAGCATGACCAAGACGCTGGGCAAGAACGTGGTCATCTCCGCCGCTTTCGCGGCGACCTATCCCGGGAACCTGGAGCCGCTCGGCAAGTTCCGGCTAAAAGACGTTGAAGGCGAGCAGGAGCTCTACACGCTGAGTTCCGTACCAAGTACGTAATTATTCTGTTTGCTCGCGGTAGAAGCCGAGCGACTCGATCACCGGGCGGTCGCTGATCGAGAAGAGGATCGCGTCCTCGGCTCCGGTGTTGCTATGCGCGTGCATCGCCCAGGAGGGGAGCGCGATGATGTCGCCCTTCTCCCAGTCGAAGGGCTTGCCGTCGATCATCGTGCGGCCCTTGCCCTGCACGACGTGGAACACCGCGCTGCCGGTGACGCGCCGCGCCTTGAGCTTCTCGCCCTTGCGGATCATCTGCACGCGGCAAGAGATGGTCGGCATCACCGGGCCGCCGGTCTGCGGGTGCGTGTACTCGAGCGCGATGCCCTCGTAGGGTGAACCGTCGCGCTCGCGCAAGGCATGAAGCGCCGACATCGTCTGGTCCCACGAGTAAAGCATCAGCGGCGAGAACTGCGGCCGCTCCTTGGTCCAGGTCGGCGAGAGGCGTCCGTGGCCGTAGAGCGCCTGCGAGCCGTTCACCGGCTTGGTGTTCTGCGCGCGCAGCTCCTTGCCCATCTCGAAGAAGATCGCGTTCAGCGACTTGGTGAGCGGCACGTCGAGGCCGTCCATCCACACCACGGTCTCGTTGGTTTCGTTGCCGTGGTCGTGCCACTGCCAGCTCGGCGTGAGGATGAGATCCCCCGGATGCATGATCACCTTCTCGCCTTCGACCGCGGTGTAGGCGCCGCTGCCCTGGATGATGAAGCGGATCGCCGCGGGCGAATGGCGATGCGCGCGCGCGATCTCCCCCGGCAGGAGAACCTGCACGGCGGCGATCAGCGTATTCGTGGTGGCCCACTGGCCGTTGAGACCGGGATTGAAGAGCTGCATCGCCCGGCGCTCGTCGCCCACCGGCACGGCGGTGGCGGATTGCTTCACCACTTCCTTGAGGACGGACCATTTCCACTGGTAGGCAATCGCTTCCGGCCGCGGATGCGGCGTCATCTGGCTCGCGATCTCCCACAAGCCCCACATGTGGTTCTGGTGGATGAGCTGGTGGAAACTGTCTTCGGTCTTGATGGGCGCGTTCATCCGGCCATTTTACTCGTTGCCGGCGCGGATCTTCGCCCAGGCGGGGTCGTGCGCCGCCAGCAGCAGAAGCGCGTCACGGTCGCCGCGCGACGCCGCCATGCGCAGCACCATGAGCGGCGCGAGCAGCCTGGTGAGGCGCGACACGGCGAAGAGGTTGGCACCGACGATGAGCGCCGGCAGGAAGGCCTGCTTGTAGGTCAGCCAGAGCGCGAGCACCAACCCGCTCAGGCCGACCGCGGCCAGCACCGAGGAGGCGTCGCGCGCGATCACCGGATAGGTGAAATAGAACCGATAGCGCCGCACCAGCCGCGCTTCGTCCTCGGTGAAGCGGTAGGGCGGCGCGCCGGCCGCCACCGGGTCGTTGGCGAGCGCGGCGATGCGCCGCGCGAGCCACAGCTCGAAGGCCGCGACCACGAGGATGTAGATCCAGGCCATGGGCTGCGGGGTGAGCGCCGCCCAGCCGGCGAGGATGAGGATTGCGACGCTAGCGATGCCGCCCAATGGAGGCGCAAAGTATAGTCGGCGGGTGCGCCGCACGGCTCTCGCCTTTGCTCTCTGCGCCGCCGCCGCGGCGCTGCACGCGCAGCCGCTGCGCGAGCGCGTCGCCGCCACGCTCGAGAGCCGCGGTCTGGGCAGGGACGCGCTCGGCGTGGTCGGCAACGTGCTGCGCCACGAGGCGCCGCCGCCGCCCGCCACGCCGCCACTCGTGGTCGAGCTGCTCGCCGACCCTCTCGCCGCGGCCGACGCCGCGGCGATCTTCCGCCGTGCAGTACCCACGGAGCTGGTCGAGCTCGCCAATGTAGGCGTTGGCCGATCGCGCGAGAGCTTCGAGCGGCTCCTCGAGCGCTACATCGCCGAGCTCGCCGAAGCGCGCGCGGCGCTCGCCGCCGCCGTGCAACCGTTTGATGAGGCGGGCTTCGTGCGCGCGCTGAGCGAAGGCGTCACCGCCGAGCGCGTGCAGGCCGTCGCGGAGGCGACCGACCGTGCCGGGCTCGATCGCGCGATCGCGCAATTCCTGCGCGCCACCGCGCGCTTCGTGCGCGAGCTGCGCTCGCCCGGCGTGCGCGTCCCCGATGGTCCGCGGCGCTTCGACTCGCCGATCGGCGCGGTGGTGATCGGCAGCCGCGGCGCCGACCGCCATGGCCCCGATGCGGCGCTGATCATCGACCCCGGCGGCGACGACGTCTACGAGCGCGCGCCGGCGACCGCGGGCGCGGTCTCGGTGATCATCGACCTCGCGGGCAACGACCAGTACGGCGGCAGCGACGTCGCGGTGCGCGCGCTCTCGGCCATCGTCGACCTCGCGGGCGACGACCGCTACGCCATGAGCGGGCCGGGACTCGGCGCGGCGGTCGCCGGCGCGTCCGTGCTCGTCGATCTCGACGGCGACGACAGCTACGAGGCGTCGACTTTCGCGCAGGGCGCGGCCGCGTTCGGCCTCGGCGCGCTCGTCGAGCGCCGCGGCAACGACCGCTATCGCGTGCAGGCGTTCGGGCAGGGCTACGCCGTGAGCGGCGGCCTTGGCCTGCTGTGGGACCAGGCGGGAAACGACACTTACCTAGGCGAAGGCCTGCCCGATCCGTACCAGCGCGAAGGCCGGCTCGGCTTCACGCAGGGCGCGGCGTCGGGCTTGCGCACGCCGCTCGGCGGCGGCATCGGCATCCTGCGCGACGACGCCGGAGACGACAGCTACGACGCGCAGATGTTCGCGCAGGGCGCGGGCTACTACTACGGCCTCGGCGTGCTGTGGGACGGCGGCGGCAACGATCGCTACCGCGCCGTGCGCTACGCGCAGGGAAGCGCCGCGCACCAGGCGCTCGGGGTGCTGCGCGACGAGACGGGCGACGATCGCTACGAGCTCGCCGCGGGCATCGGCCAGGGCACCGGCCAGGATCTCGCCGTCGGCGTGCTCGTCGATGGCGCCGGCGACGACCGCTACCGCACGCTCTACGACGCGCAAGGCACGGCGCTCGCCAACGGCTTCGGCCTGCTCGCCGACCTCGGCGGCAACGCGCAGTTCGCGGCGGGCGAAGGCGCGCGCGCGTGGGGCGAGGCGCGCTGGATGCGCCGCCTGCCGAGCGTCGGCGTGCTGCTGCACGAGCCGGGCGCGCGCTTCCTCCGCGGCGGCAAGAGCGCCGGCCCCGCGCCCTACCGCATCGAGCACGAAACCGAGGCGCCGCCGCGCTGCCCGAAGATCGCGCCGGCGCCCGAGGCCGCAGCCGCGCCTTTCTGGACGCTGCTCGCGAAAGTATCGCCGCAGCTCTATGCGGAGCCCGAACCGGCGCTCTATGGGGATATCCTGCGGCGGCTCATCGAGCGCACGGCGGCGAGCATGGCTGAGGTCCCGCCGGGCAATTTCGTGCTGCTCTACACGCTCGGCGAAGTCTTCCCCTGCGCGCTCGCGGCGGCGACGCCGGGGGAAGCCGAGCGCATGTGGCAGGCGATCGACGGCATGCTCGGGAGCCCCTATCTTGGGGTCATCGGCGAAGCCCTGCGCCTGCATCCGGGCCCGCCGGCGCTCATGGCGCGGCTGCGCGCCGCGCTCGATACGCATCGGCATTGCGCGCTGCGCACGCTCTCGCTCGCGACCTGGGGCTCGGCGGACGAAGCGCGCGCGGCGCTCGGCTCGAGCTGCTGGCGGCTGCAGGCGGCGGCGCTCGAGCGGCTGTCGACGCTCGGCGTCGCGCCGCCCGCCGATGTTTCGTTGCCTAAGTTTCTAAAACCGCAGTAGCGCTACTGCGGTATAGGGTAGACCACCATGCAGCGCTGCGCGGCCTCGGGGCAGGCCATGAAGCGGTTCTGCCGCGTGAGCTCGCGGCCGCAGGCCGCGGTGCGCGCGCCGCACGAGATCACGCGCACGCACTCCATGAACGCGTCCTGCGGGTTCCTCACGGCGAGCGGCGCGGAGCAATTGGGCTGCGCGCTCTCGGCCGCGGTGACCCAGCGCTCGTCGTTCGCCGGCACGATCTTGTAGAGCTCGGGGGTGCGCGTGGTGGTGAGGATGCCGCTCTCGGCGACGCCGCGCGCGGCGCCGCCTACCGCTTCGGCCAGGCCTTTGAGGCTCTCGGCCTCGGCGGCGCAGCGGCCGAGCTTCAGCTGGTCGACGAAGTTATCGAAGAACGCGTCGCACTGGCCCGGCGCGGCGAGCGCCATGGCGAGCGGCGCCTGCACCGCGCCGCGCTCGATGTCCTGCGGCAGCGCGGCGAGCGGCTGCGTCGCCACTTCGCCGTGCACCACGCCGAGCGCGGTCGTGAGCACCACGCCCGCCTCGATGGCGACCGCGCTCGCGAGGTACTGGGTGAGCGCCGTGGCCGCGGGGAAGCGGCTCAGGACCTGCTCGCGCTCCGGATCGCGCGGATGCAGGTCGTCGACCGACTCGAAGCGCTGCTTCTCGGTGATCTCGGTGGTCTGCTTGAGATAGCCGCCGGTCTTGACGTCGACCACGTAGATCGCGATCGGCACGCGCCGGGTCATCTCGACATCGGAGATCGAATACTGGTAGTCGCCCATCACGTCCTCGCTCAGCATGCGGGGCGTGCTGGCGAGGGTGTCCTGCGCGGCCTTGAGCTGCGCCTTCGCGGCGAACGTCTTGGTCTGGGTGTAGGCCTCCTTCGCGAGGCCGGCGACGAGCGCGATCGGATCCAGCGAGAAGCTGAAGCCGCCGCCGCTCTCGGCGCGCATCTGCTCCATCTGCTTTTGCTGCACCAGCGCCTGCGCGTCGAGGTAAGCCGGGTTCAGCACCTGGCGCTCGGAGGACTTGTAGCGCGAATACTCGCGGCGCGTGCCGCGCGTCTCCTTCTTGAGCGTCGGCTTGTCGACATCGATGAACACCAGCACGTCGGCTTCCGCCACGCGCCCGGACAGCTCGCGGCGCTGCACTTCGCGCACGCTGAGGTTGGCCGGCGCCTTGAGCGCGACCGGCACCTCGCTCCCCTTGACCGCATCCTGCGACCAGTAGAAGGCGAGGCGCACCGGCAGCGCGCCCGCCTCGAGGCGCCCGGCGATGATCTCGGAGATGATCTTCACCGCGGCCTCCGCGGTCAGCCGGCCGCCCGGCACCAGCTCGCGGTAGCGCGCCTGCGCGGCGAAGCGCGAGAGCTCATCGCGCTGCCGACCGGTGAGTACCTTGCCGTAGGCTTCGCTGAACTTCGCAATCTCGGCCGCAGTCGCGCTCTCGAAGCGCGGCTTCATCGCGAGATAGCCCACCGCGATCACCTCGTCGGGAACTTCAACCGGATAGGTGCGCGTGAATGCCGGGTTGCCGAAGTGGTCGTATTGGGCGAACGCCGCGGGCGCGTTGGCGACGTAGAGCTGCACCACCTCGTTCAGCGCGCCGTCGAGCGCGATGAAGCGCTCGCTCCTCAGCGAATCGTCGATCGCGATCGGCAGCGCGCGGTAAGCGTCGAGCGCCATGCGCGCGGCGGTAATCGCGCGGATCACGTTCGCCCATTCGATGAGCGGCAAGGGTTGCGCGGCAAACGGCTTGAGGATCGCCTCCGCTTCGTTCATGCGCGCGTCGTGCGGCGTGTTCACCGCGCTCTTCAGCCGCGCGAGCAATGCCTTGTTCTGCTCGGCGTTGTCCCAGAAATACGAGCGGTTCTCGCCCCAGTAGCGCGCGGCGTCGTCCGGCTGATTCTTGTCGAGGAGCTCCGCCAGGTTCTTGTCGTGCGACGCGCCGATCGAGGCGATTGGCGGCAGTTGTGCGCGCGCACTCGAGGCCAACGCGATGAACGCGATGACGGCGAGCGCAGTACACGTCCTCACCATGGCCCCCCCTTTTCCGCTTCTTGGCAGCCGCGGCCCGGCAGCTGAAGTCGGTACGATACACCTGCTTGGTCAGCTTTCGAGTTCCGCTTGCCTCGCGAGCCACTCGCTTTCGACCTGCTCGAGCTCGCGGCGCAGGTAGGCCTGGTCGGCGAGGAGCCGCTTGAACGTCTCGCCATCCTGATAGGTAGCCGGATCACCGAGCCGCGCCTCGACGGCGGCGATCTCCCCGCTAAGCCTTTTCATGTGGTCTTCCAGGCGCTGGATGCGACTTTGTAAATTTTTCTTCGAGGGTGCCTTGGCGGCCACCGGCTTCGGCTTCGGCGGCGCCGGCGGCGGTTGCGCCTTGCGGCTAAGCAGCACGAGGCGGTAGTCGTCCAGGTCGCCGTCGAACGCTTCGACCCTTCCATCGCGCACGACGAGCAGCTGATCGCTGCTCGCGCGGAGCAGGTGGCGGTCGTGCGAAACGAGGACCAGCGTGCCCTCGAACTGCGCCAGCGCGACGGTTAATGCCTCGCGCGTCTCGAGATCCAGGTGATTGGTCGGCTCGTCGAGCAGGAGCAGGTTCGGCCGCTGCCACACGATCAGCGCGAGCGCGAGGCGCGCTTTCTCGCCGCCGGAGAAGTGCTCGATCGGCGCGCTCGCCATGTCGCCGGGAAAATTGAAGCTTCCCAGGTAGTCGCGCAGCTCCTGTTCCCGCGTTTGAGACGCTAACCGCGCGAGATGCCACAGCGGCGACTGGTCGTCGCGCAGCATCTCGACCTGGTGCTGCGCGAAATAGCCGATCGCCAGTCCCTTGTTGACCACCGCGGAACCGCCGAGCGGCTCGAGCACGCCGGCGATGGTCTTGATGAGCGTGGTCTTGCCGGCGCCGTTGACGCCGAGCAAGCCGATGCGCTCGCCGGACCGCAGCGTGAGCTGGACTTTGCCGAGCACCGTCCTGTCGCCATAACCCGCGTCGACATCCTCCAGCACCAGCAGCGGATCGGGCGAGCGCAGCGGCTCGCGGAACTCGAAGGAGAACGGCGCCGCCGCGTGCACCGGCGCGAGCTCTTCCATGCGCGCGAGCATCTTCATGCGGCTTTGCGCCTGGCGCGCCTTGGTGGCCTTGGCGCGGAAGCGGTCGATGAAGGACTGCAGGTGCTCGCGCTCGCGCTGCTGCTTCTCGTACTGGCTCTGCGCGAGCACCAGGCCCTGGGCGCGCTGCGCCTCGAACGCCGAATAATCACCGGTGTATCGCCGCAGCTTGCGCCGCTCGATGTGCACGATCGTCTGCACGACCCCGTCCAGGAAATCGCGGTCGTGCGACACCACGATCAGCGTGCCGGCGTAGCGCCTGAGCCAGTCCTCCAGCCAGACGATGGCATCGAGATCGAGGTGGTTGGTCGGCTCGTCGAGCAGCAGCAGATCCGAGCGGCACATCAGCGCCTGCGCGAGATTGAGCCGCATGCGCCAGCCGCCCGAGAAGCCCGCGACCGGCCGATAGAGCTCATCGGCGGCGAAGCCCAGGCCGAGCAGCAGCGTCTCGGCGCGCGAGCGCACCGTATAGACGTCGGCATCGGCGAGCGCGGCGTGCAGCTCGCCCATGAGCGCGCCATCCCCGCTGGCGTCCGCGGCGGCGAGCCTGGCTTCCAGCTCGCGGAGCGCCGTGTCGCCATCGATCGCGTACTCGGTCGCCGGCCGCTCGAGCGCCGGCGTCTCCTGCGCCACGTGCGCGATGCGCCAGTGAGCGGGGAATTCGACCTCGCCCTTGTCGGTGTGCAGCTCGCCGCGCAAGAGCGCGAACAGGCTCGACTTGCCCGAGCCGTTGGCGCCGACCAGGCCGACGCGTTCGCCGGGATTGAGAGTGAGGTCAGCGCCTTCGAAGAGCGGCTTCGCGCCGCGCGCGAGCGTGACCTGGGAGAAGCGGATCAAGCGCCCGATTCTATCGGGCAGCTAGCGGCGCCTGATCTCCTTCCAGGTCGCTTCCTGCTGCTCGAGGAAGGTGACGATGTTGCGCCGCTCGAGGCTCGGCAGCAGGAAGGGCAGCCAGCCGAGCGACGGATGGCGGAAGGAGAAGAGCGAGCCGCCCGAGAACTGGTGCAGCTCCGTGCGGTAGCGCGGGTCGTGCAGCGCCTGGACTTCCTGCAGCCGCGGCGGCTCCGTGGCGACCGCCGGGCTCATCTCCTCGCGGACCTGCGCCAGCACCTGCATCAGCGCATCGATGTGCTCGGCGCGCCATTCTTGCCTTCCGGGCAGGCTGAAGCGGGCGCGCGTCTTGGCTTCATCCAGCCACTCGACCGAGATGAGAAACATGGCGGAAAATCTTTTACCATTCGCGCCCGCCGGTCAATCGCTAAAACCATGACAAGACTGCTCGCACTCCTCGCGCTTTGCTGCTCATCGGCATTCGCCCAGACGTACCCGGCGAAGCCCATCACCCTGATCATCCCCTTCCCGCCCGGCGGCTCGACCGACATCGTCGGGCGCATCGCCGCCGACGGCATGGGGCGTGACCTCGGCCAGCCCTTCGTGGTCGACAACCGCGGCGGCGCCGCCGGCGCGATCGGCGCCAAGGCGATCGCCGACGCCGCGCCCGACGGCTACACGCTCGGCATCGCCACCATCTCGACGCACGTCGTCAACCCGATCGTGCGCGCGGACCTGCGCTACGACCCGCTCAAGGATTTCAGCTTCGTCAGCCAGATCGCCGCGGTGCCGAACGTAGTTTCTATCCATCCCTCCGTGCCGGCGCAGAACATGGCCCAGTTCATCGACTACGCGCGCAAAAACCCCGGCAAGCTCAACTTCGGCACACCCGGCATCGGCAGCCTCGGCCACCTGATCGGCGAGACTTTCAAGTACTCAGCCAAGGTCGACATGACCCACGTGCCCTATCGCGGCGCGGGGCCGGCGCTCAACGATGCGCTCGCCGGCCAGGTGCAGGTGCTGTTCGACAACCTGCCCTCCTCGCTGCCCCACATCCAGGCGGGCAAGCTGCGCGCGCTCGCCGTGGCGAGCGAGAAGCGCGTCGCTGCCCTGCCCGACGTCCCCACCTTTGCCGAGACCGGCCACCCGCTGGTGAACGACCCCTCGTGGTTCGGCCTGATCGGTCCGGCGCG
>DASXRW010000409.1:0-5186 GCA_036506355.1 Burkholderiales bacterium | reverse complement strand
GGCAGCCCGTCGAGCTCGCGCATCGAGCGTCCGTCGTGCGCGAGCACCTTGATCGCGCCGGCGAGGCTGCCGGTGCGCTCGATCTCGACGCGCACCTTCTCGAGCGGCACGCCGAGGTGCTCGGCGAGCATCCGGTCGCGGAAGCGCCGGATGGCGTTCGCCACCTGCGGCCGGCCGCGCGCCTCGATGGCGACATCGGCCTCCGTGTCGAGGCCGAGCGAGCGGTTGCAGAGGTTCGAGCTGCCGATCCGCAGCACCCGGTCGTCGACCACCATCAGCTTCGAGTGCACATCGACGCAGCAGCGCTCGGCGAGCCCGGGGACGTGCGGGTAATAGACGTGGAAGCGGCCGTGGCGGTCGGCGTTGCGCAGCCGCTCGATCAGGCGCGTGCGCAGCACGTGCATGGTGTGCTCTTCGAGCCAGCCGTGGGAAAGCAGGCGCAGCACCAGCACGATCTCCGGCCCGTCAGGCTCGGCGAGCCGCTTCTCGAGCGCGGCGCCGATCCGAGGGGCCGTGAAGTACTGGTTCTCTATGTAGAGCGTTTTCCTGGCGGCCGCGATCATGTCCAGGTACAGCTTTTCCACCTCGCGCACCGCCGGCTGCTCGGCGCGCGGCGGCGCGGTGCGCGCGATGCCGACCTCGACGTGCTGCAGGTCGGGCGGGAAGCTCGCCGGCCACGGATCGTTGTCGCTGATGCCGCGGAAGGTCACGGGCTTCAGCTTCTGGCCGGTCGCGGCGAGCCAGCGCTCGCGCGTCAATGACGCAAGCTGGCGCGCCGCTTCGCCATCCAGGGCGACCATCAGGTCGTGGAAAGGGGGATAGGGCTTGCCGTCGGCCACGCGCCGCGGATCGTCGGCGCTGTGTTCGGGCGTATCCCAGCGCCGCACGGCGAAATCGATGCCGCCGACGAAGGCGACCGAGTCGTCGATCACCACGATCTTCTGGTGCTGGCAGCCGGCGACCGGATGCGTGTCGTCGTAGCGCAGGTGCACGCGCCGCGCCGGCGTCCAGCCGAAGCCGTAGAGCGGCGGCAATTCCCGGTCGGCGCCGAACACCATCGGGTAATCCCAGTTGAGCACATGCACGTGCAGCGAGTGGCGCCGCTGCACGAGGTAATTCAGGAACTCACCGAGGAGCGCCGGCGGCCCGTCGGGCTCCACCGGATCGAAGTGCAGGCGCGTCTGGCTGTTGAAGTCCCAGGCGAGGACGGTGATCGAGCGCTTGGCGCGCAGCGCCGCCTCGTAGAACGCCTTGAAGTAGTCGGCGGCGTCGACCAGGAAGGCGACGCGCTCGGCGCGCGCGACCGCCCAGCAGTTGTAGCCCGGGCGCAAGAGCGACGGCGTGCTGTGCGTCGCCTGGATCTTGGCGGCGGCGGCGCCGCCGTTATTCCCGCGGCGCCGCATGCCGCGGTCGAGGTAGAGCACGCTGCCCATTTATTTAACGCGCGCGAAGTCCGGCCGCGGGAGCGGCCGTGGTGCCCGCGGTTGCAGGCGCGCTGTTCGCGCCGGTGGTGACGCCGGGCACCGCGGTCGGCGGCGAGTCGCTCATGCCGCGCGGGAACGGGCTGTCGCTCGTGTTGCTGCGGATGCCGGCGGTGCCGCCCGCCGCGGCGGCGCCCGCTGCGGCCGCGCCGAATGTGCCCTGGACGGATACCGCCGGGCTCTGCTGCGCGACCGTGTTCGTGCCGAGCGGCGTGGTCGTGGCGACCACACCGTTCACCTGCGTCGTGCCGAGCGCAGTCGGCAGCGCGCCGCCGACGAGCGCAGTGGCGAGTTGCTGCGCGGTCGGCGTCGCGATGCCGCGCGAGATCAGCGACTGGCGCACGCCCTCGAGCGTCTGCGCGATCTGCAGCGCCGTCATCGTGCCCGACGGGGTGAAGGTGACGGCCTGGGTGCCGCCGGTCGGCAGCACGGTGGTCAGCGTCACCAGCGTGCCGGCCGCGAGCCCGTTCACCAGGTTCTGGAAATTCGCGTCCCCGCCGGCGAAGGCGACGAGCTGCGGCGCGAGGCGCTGCACTTCGAGCGCCGGCGATATCTGAGTCTGCGGCGCCAGCGTCTGGATGCGCAGCGCTTGGGAAAGCGCGTTCGTGCTGAGCGCGAGCGCGGCGACAAGGAGGAGTGTTCTCATGGCAATTACCTCGGAAGAAGGCCCGGCAGCTGGTACACGCCGTTGACCGTGGTGATGGTGCCGCCGACCAGCGCGGTGCGGATCTGGTCTTCGGATGGATTGACGATGCCGAGGCCGGCGAGCTGCTGCAGCGCCGCCTCGCGCGCCTGCACCGGCGCGGCGGGCGCGCTGCCGCCGGCTGCCGCGGATCCATAACCGGGCACCGGCGTACCCGCGGTGACGATCTGGCTCGCGAGGCTCGCCGGGATGCCGCTGAGATTCAGCAGTCCCGGCACCGTGAAGCGGCCCGCGGGAACCTCGAGCGGCCCGCCCGCGAGCATGCGCGCGATCTGCTCGGCGCTCGCCTGCCCGACCCCGAGCACCGAGAGCTCCTGTCGCGCGCGATCGACATACGCTGCGGCGTCGGCCGCCGCCATGCGCACCGGCGTGCGGAAGCTCGTCACCTGCAGCATGCCGGTGGTGAGCGGCGTGATGAGCGTGACCTCGCCGCCGTTCATCAGCCCGGCGAGCAGATTTTGCAAATTCGGATCTACGTACTGCGCTCGCGCAACCAAGGCGCTGAGCGCGAGCACTGCTGCGGCGAGCAGGCGGGGCAGCATGCACCCCTGCTTGCAATCTACATGCCGCCGTCGAGTTAGATTTTAAGAAGCCGTTTCGCGTTGCCGCTCAGGATCTTCTCGCGATCGTCGGGCCCGAGCGGCACATGGTCCATCCATCGCACACCGGGCGGATTGGGCACGAAGGGATAGTCGACCGAGAAGAGGATGCGATCGGCACCCATCTCGAGCACGCAGCAGATCAGCGCCGGTGTCGAGAAGTTGCCGCTGGTGGTGATCCAGAAATGCTCGCGGAAGGTTTCGCGGAAGGGCGTCGAGCGATTGCCTTGTCGTGCAAGCGCCATGTCGATGCGCCAGAGCGAGAACGGCAGCGACTCGCCGAGATGGCCCATGATGATCTTCAACCCGGGATAGGCATCGAAGACTCCCGAGAGGACGAGGCGGATGCCCTGCGTCGCCGTCTCCACCGTGAAGCCCCACGCCGCTGAAACCAGGCTGGGAAATTCCTTGAGGTAGTCGCGGTAGTAGGCATCGACCACCGCCGGATGCGGCGGCGCCGGGTGGATGTAGATCGGCACGTCGAGCGAGCGCGCGCGCTCGAAGATCGGCCAGAACTGGCGCTCGTCGATGAATTTTCCGTTCGTCAGGCCGTGGATCATCGCGCCCTTGAAGCCGAGCTTGGTCACCGCGCGCTCGAGCTCGTCGGCGGCGGCCTTGGGATTCGCCGTGGGCAGCGCCGCGAACGCCTCGAAGCGCCCATTGGACGCCAGGACCTTTTCGCGCAGCCGGTCATTCGCCTGCTTTGCCACGGGAACGGCAGTTTCCGCGTCGAGCCGCTGCGTTGAGGGCGCGCTGTGCGAGAGCACCTGGATGTCGATGCCGGCTTCGTCCATTTCGCGCAGGCGCAGCGCGCCGACGTCATTCAGCCGCTCGCGCAGCGCCGCGTCGCGCGCCTCCGGGCCGCCTTCCTTGAAATGGCGCGCGACCTCGGGGTCGAGGTAATGCTCTTCGAGTGCGATGACAACCGGTTTGGAATTCGGGGTCAGGGCCATAACTAATTATGGCCCTGACCCCGAATTCAATGCTCGCTCCAGCGCGCCCGCGCGCGGCTCATGACTTTCTCGGCAGTGCGCGGCATGTGGTCCTTCAGCCAGAAGAGGATCGCCTGGCCCGGCGGCATCTGCGCCGAGGGCCGGTGCGCGACCGACAGCGCGTGCAGCATGTGCGCGAGCTGCGTGTCGAGCACCTCGGCGACCGCGCCGCTCACGGCCTCCTCGAAGCCTTCCTCGTCGAACGCCGGATGCACGTGGGTGTGCGCCGTGCACAGCGCCTGCAGCGAGCCGTCGTAGGCCTGGCCCTCGAGGCTGTCGATCGGGCAGGCGCAGAGCAGCTTGAAACCGTGCACGTTGAGCAGCGGCCGCCAGTAGCGCTCCACCACGTGCGCGTTCGCGCGATCGCCGTCGCGCCACAGCGCATCGGTGAGCTCGCTGAACACGCGCACCCGCTCGTAGCGCGCCCGCGCGAGCGAGAGCGCGCTGCCGGTCACCTCGTTGAAGCGCTGCCGGTTGGCAAGGCTCGCGCGCAGGAGATGCGTGCCGAGGAGCCGCAGCTGCCCGCGCAGCAGGTGCGCGTGCGCGTCGACGCCGGCGATCCGCAGGCGCTCGAGCAGCAGCTCCCAGCGCGGCGTCGAGCCGATGACGACCACGCCTTCCTCCAGGCGCAGCCCTTCGGCGACGAAGTCGGCCAGCGCGTCGAGGAGACAGCTCTCTTCCTGGTAGAGATGCAGTACATGCTCCATGCGTCCAGCGTAGGCCGATGATTGTGTCGGCGCCACCGCGTGTCGCCGAAGCTTTACAGGCGGAAGGGAAAACCGTGACGGCGATACTGGATCAGGAGCCAGCCGCCGAGCATGCCGCCGAGGTGCGCGAAATGCGCGACGCCGGCGGCGGTCTGCGTGATGCCGAGAAAAAGCTCGAGCGCGGCGAAGCCGAACACGAACACGCGCGCCGGCAGCGGGATCGGCGGGAAGAGCAGCAGCACGCGCCGGTGCGGGAAATAGATGCCGAAGGCGAGCAGCAGCCCGTAGATGCCGCCCGAGGCGCCGACCATCGGGGCGGGCGCGAGGCCCATCGCTGCCGTGACGACGAGATGGCAGATCGCGGCGGAGATGACGCTCGCGAAGTAATACAGCGCGTAGAAGCGCGAGCCGAAGAGGCGCTCGATCTCGCCGCCGAACATGTAGAGCGCCAGCATGTTGAAGAAGATGTGCGCGACGTTGCCGTGCAGGAAGCTGTAGGTGACGAGCTGCCAGAGCTCGAAACGCGACTCGAAGCTGCCGGGCGGCCAGAGCGCGAAGACGGAGAGCGGATCGACGAGCAGGAAGCCCGCGATGTTCGCGAGCAGCAGCCACTGCGTAACCGGCGGCATCTACTCGACTTTCGCGCCGGATTCGCGGACCAGCTTCTCCCAGTAGGGCGCTTCGGCCTTGATCTCGGCCTCGAA
>DASXRW010000408.1:0-15188 GCA_036506355.1 Burkholderiales bacterium | reverse complement strand
ATTGAGATGAAGTTCATGGACGGATTGATACGGCCGTCCGCCTGCCAGACGCTTTCCTTCCGCTTCCGACAAGCCGCTCACCATGCGCAGGCCCAGGCGCAGCGCAGCGTCTTCGAGCGTGCAATCCCAATCGCTCGCGTTCACGTCCGGCGGGCGCACCTCGACGCCGTGCCGCCGCGCGTCCTGCACCAGCTGCGCCGGCGCATAGAAGCCCATGGGCTGGCTGTTGAGCAGCGCCGCGCAGAAGGCCGCGGGATGGTGGTGCTTGAGCCAGGAGGAGACGTAGACCAGCAGCGCGAAGCTCGCGGAATGCGATTCCGGGAAGCCGTATTCGCCGAAGCCGAGGATCTGCCGGTAGAGTCCGTCGGCGAACGCCGCGCTGTAGCCATGGCGCTGCATCCCTTCCTTGAGCTTGCCTTCGAAATGCTCCAGTCCGCCGCGCTTCTTCCACGCCGCCATCGAGCGGCGCAGGCGGTCGGCCTCGCCCGGCGTGAAGCCGGCAGCGACCATCGCAAGCTGCATCACCTGCTCCTGGAAGATCGGCACGCCGAGCGTGCGCCCGAGCACCTGCTCCACCGCCGCGCTGGGATAGGTCGCGGGCTCCTCCTTGCGACGGCGGCGCAGGTACGGATGCACCATGCCGCCCTGGATCGGGCCGGGGCGCACGATGGCGACCTCGATCACCAGGTCGTAATAATTCTCGGGCTTGAGCCGCGGCAGCATGCTCATCTGCGCGCGCGACTCGATCTGGAACACGCCGATGGTGTCGGCCTTCTGGATCATCGCGTACACCCGCGGATCCTCCGGCGGTATCTCGTGCATCTGTTTTCCGACCATCGCCAGCGCGCGGCGGATGGCCGAGAGCATTCCCAGGCCGAGGACATCGACCTTCAGGAGGCCGAGCGCCTCGAGATCATCCTTGTCCCACTGGATCACGGTGCGCTCGGGCATCGCCGCGTTCTCGATCGGCACCAGCTCGGCGAGCGGGCCGCGCGAGATCACGAAACCGCCCGGATGCTGCGACAGGTGGCGCGGGAAGCCGCGCAACTGCTGCGCGAACTGCATCCAGGTGTTTTCCGCCGGGATCGGCTGGTCCCAGAAGGCGAAGCTCTTCGCCATCCGATCGACTTCGTCCGCCGGCACGCCGAGTGCCTTGCCGACGTCGCGCACGGCGCTCTTCGGGCGGTAGCAGATCACCGTGGCTGCAAGCGCCGCGCGCTCGCGCCCATATTTGCCATAGACGTACTGGATCACCTCCTCGCGCCGCTGGTGCTCGAAATCGACATCGATGTCGGGCGGCTCGTTCCGCTCGCGCGAGACGAAGCGCTCGAAGAGCACGTTCATGCGCGCCGGGTCCACTTCCGTGATGCCGAGCGCGTAGCAGACCACCGAGTTCGCCGCCGAGCCGCGCCCCTGGCACAGGATGTCCTTCGAGCGGGCATAGCGCACCAGATCCTCGACCGTCAGGAAGAACGGCTCGTAGCCAAGCTCGGCGATGAGCGCGAGCTCGTGCTGCACCATCTCGCGCACCTTGGGCTCGACGCCGCCCGGAAAGCGCCGGCGCAGCCCGTCCTCGGTCAGCTTTGCGAGCCAGCTCGCCGGGCTGTGCTCCGGCGGCACCAGCTCCGCCGGATACTCGTAGCGCAGCTCGTCGAGCGAGAAATCGCAGCGCTCGGCGATGCGCAGGGTCTCTTCCAGTAATTCACCGGGATAAAGCTGCGCGAGGCGCATGCGCAGGCGCAGGCTGCGCTCGGCATTGGGCTCGAGCGCCTGCCCGCATTGCGCCACGGGCTTGCCCAGCCGGATCGCGGTCAGCACGTCGTGCAGGCGCTTGCGCGAGCGCAGATGCATGTGCACATCGCCGGCAGCCACGAGCGGCAACCCGGTTTGTTTTCCCAATTGTTGAAGACCAGTGAGCTTCGCGCGGTCGTTCGGGCCGCAATGCAGCTCGACCGCGATCCACGCGCGCCCGGCGAAGCGCTCGGCGAGCCAGGCCGGTGCCGAGACGTCGTCGCCCGGGACCCAGAGAACCAGCGCCTTGGTCTTTTCCAGCAGATCAAAGTCGGAACGCGCGAGCGCATAGGAGCCCTTCTTGCTCCTGCGCCGGCCGGTAGTGATCAGCGACGAGATCGCGCCATACGATGGGCGATCGGTGGCGAGCAGGACCAGCTTTGCATTTTCGACCGTCAGCTCGGTACCGTGGATCAGCTTCAGGCCGCAGTCCTTCGCAGCGAAATGCGCGCGCACGCTGCCGGCGAGCGAGCACTCGTCGGTCAGCGCGAGCGCTTTATAGCCGAGCGCATGGGCGCGCCCGACGAGCTCCTCGGGGTGCGAAGCGCCGCGCAGGAAGCTGAAGTTCGAGAGCGTGTGCAGCTCGGCGTAGTCAGGCAAAAAAGCCATGCACGTACCATTGCCCTTCTTCTCGATAGACCCAGGCAAGCGCGCGGCCGAGCTCGGCGACGAAATAGTCGCGCCGCGTGTCGTCGCCGTCCCACCAGCCGCAGGCGATGCGCTCGGGACCGGCGAGGAGCGCGAGCTGAGCTTCTTTCACCGGCAGAACTTTTTCCAGGAGCCATGCGGGGCGCGGCCCGGGTTGCACGAACTCGTGCGGGTCCCATTCCCCGGGCTCGACGCGCCGCCAGGCGTACTCGGGCCGATGGTCCGGATACGCGCTCAGGCCATGGACAGCATCGCGTCCCAACCGGGCCTGCAAGCGCTCGAGCAGCCGCGCCCAGTCCTCGGCTTCGGCCGCGCGGTCGCCGAAAAGCCCGCGGCTTTGCGCGCCGAGCGGCGTGAAATCCGCCGCGGCGAGCGCGATCGCCTCGACCGGCTGCACGAGCTCGAGCGTCGCGAGCTTCTCGCGCAGGAGCTGCGACAGCCGCTCGGCGTCGCGCGCCGCGGAGGCGAGCTGTACCTGCACCGCGCTCGTCGAGCGATCGACGTGCACCAGAGTCAGCGTGAAAGCGCGCACGCCGGCGTGGCGCGCGGCGAGCAAGCCTGCGAGCTGGACGAGCAGCCGGCGTGCAGCGAAGGCGAGCGCCTCGGCATGCACCACCTCGGCGGGAAGTTCGAGCCGGGCGGAAAAGCGCTCGGGCGGGGCGAAGAATTCGCGCGGCTCCGGCAGCCGGCCGAGCGCGCGGTCGAGCTCGTCGATCAGCCCTTGCCCGCAGCGGCGCGCGAGCCCCTCGCGCGGAAGCGCGAGCAGCTCGCCGATGGTCGACACGCCGATGCTCGCGAAAAATGCTTCGTCGGCGCCGATGACGGCCACCGGGAGCTGGTCGAGCGGTAAACCAGAACCCCGGGCGCGCCACAGCGCCGCGCGCGCCGTCGGCGCGGTGGCGAGCGAAGCCTGCAGCCCGAGCTCGGCGAGCCCGCATTCCAGCGCGGCGACGAGCGCGTCGCGGCCGCCGAAATAGCGCAGGCTGCCTTCGACTTCGGCGAGCAGCGCATCCGGCGGCTCGAGCGCGACCCTAGGCGTGAACTGGCAGGCCCAGGCGGCGAGCGGCTCGAGCATCCCGGCCGCGAGGCCGGGGAAGTGCAGCGCGACCCAAAACATGGAACGGTCTTTTCAAGGGCAGGTAAAGCGGCGCCGCCAGGGGCGCGCCGCGGCGCTTGACGAAATGCACGGCGAGCTCGAGCCCGGCGGGCTCGAGCGCAAGACGCAGGCAGGCCGGCGACGATTCCGCGGCCGCGGCCAGCGGACGGTAGAGGAACGCGACCGCGCGGCTCGCTTCCGCGGCCACCGCAAGGCGTTGCAGCTCGGCGTAGCGCGCCTTCGGCAGCCAGGCGGCGAGCGCATGGCAGCTTCCCGAGCGCAGCGCCTGCTCCGCGGCCCACAGCGCCTCGCGGCGGCTGGGCGGGGCCACGACCACCAGTGCTGTGAGATCGACGCCAGCGGCAGCCAGGGCAGGCGCATAGGGCAGGTGCGGCGGTGAGATCCAGACGGCGCGCTTGCCGGCGCCGGTCAACGCGGCAAGCACCGGCAGGATGAGCCCCAGCTCGCCGATGCCGGCCTCGTCGGCGAGAATCTCGGTCAGCCCGTGGCGCGGCCAGCCGCCGCCCGGCAGCGCGGCATCAAGGCCGGCAAAGCCGGTGGATACCGCGTCCACGGCGCGGACCAAGGTGCCGCCGCGCCAGACCGGGTGCCGCTGCAGGATCTCTTCGAGGGCGCCCATACTGTATTTTCATACAGTATCGGAGCGGTGACAAGGGCGGCTAGCGGCCGGTCTTCAGCTTCCGAAGCTGCGACTGGTAGGCGGCCATGAAATCGCGCCCGAACACCTTGTTGAAGTCTTCCTGCGCTTCCTGGGTGAGCTTCTGCTGCTGCGCGATGAAGGCTTCCCAGAGCTTCGCCTTCTTGCTGCCGAGGCCGAAGCCGCCGGCCGATTTCTCGAAGCTCTTCTCCAGCACCTGGGGGTCGAAGCGCCGCAGCGCGCCGAGGATCGCCGCGCGCATCCCCGCCATCAGGGCAAGCTCGTGCGCGCGCAGGTCCTCGCAGGCGTCGCCGATCGATTGCACCGGGTCGAGGAAGCCGTCGGTGCGGTCGGTCGGATCGAACAGGAACTGCATCGCTTCGTGCGGGTCGGCCATCAGCTTCAGCGGATTGTTGTCGCGCGCCGCGACCATGGTGCGCTCCTCCGCCTCGAACTCCTTGCGCATCTCGCCGCGCGCGATCAAGAGCATCATCAGGCCTTCGACCGCGGCGCGCAGGATGGTGCCGCAATCGCGCAGCAGGCGCTCCGATTGCGCCGCGGAGATCTCCTTGTGCGGCATGCCGGCGCCTTCGAGGAAGACGCGCAGCCCATCGTTCATCGATGCCGCGGGCGCCGCGGCGGGAGCCGGCGCCGGCGCGGGACGCGGCGCCGGCGGCGGCTTGGTCTCCACGGCGGCGGGAGCGGGCTTCATCGCCGGGCCCATGTAAGTCGGCTCTTCGTTGCCACTGACAAAGGTCGGCTCGTCGAAGATGCCGGGCTCCGGCGCCGGAATGTCCGTCGTGCCGCCTTCGCCTTCCTCCGCCAGCATCTTGATGAGCGATTTCTTCTCGGCCGGCGGCGCCGCGGCGGGACGCGCCTTTTCGGGGAACATGACCTGCACCTCGAATTCGCCCATCTCGAAGCTGTCGCCCGACTTGAGCGTGAGGCGCGTGCCCGGACCGTAGCGGCGGCCTTTCACCATCACCGGGTTCACCTTCGAGACCACCGACATCCAATAGGTGCCGTCTTCCTCCTCGAGCTCCACGTGCACGCGCGAGATGTGCTTGTGCGGGTCGTCGAGCGCGAGGGTGCAGGTGGCATCGCGGCCGATGGTGACCGGCAGGGCTTCGAAGTCGCGCGACTGGAACAGCGTCGGCCGGCCGCCGTGCTTGGTGAAGATCTTGACGGTGACGGCCATGGCGCTAGGCGGCCGCGCCGCTGCGCACGTCGCGCCGGCCCCAGCCGTGCTCGACCCAGCGGCCATCCATCATGGCGCTGTACTGCTCGGCCGGCGGCAGCGCCTCGCAGAGGAGCAGGCAGCGCCCGAACATCTCGGACTCCTCGGCGAGCCATGCGGAGGTCGGCTCGGCGAGGCGCTCGGCCAACTCGAGCACCTCGCGCGCGGGCGCCTGACCGCCGCGTGCGCCGAGCGGCACCCAGAGCATCTGCGGCTTCGCCCCGCGGATCGGCACGGTGTCGTCCCGACCCTCGGGATAGCGCAGCCACGCCGTGCGAAACGGCTTCTGCACGATGGCGCCGTCGATCGCCGCGGAATCCGCGGCCGGCGCGATCGCCGAAAGCGCGATCGCCTCGATCTCGTCGAACCAGGCCTCGGCGGCGAGAAGCGTGCCCACGACATCGAGGCTCGCCGAGGGTAGCGCGCTTGCCACGGCGAGCGGGAAGTAGCGGCCGACAGCGTCGACGCTCGGCGCCATGATGCCGGCCCAGGCATTCTGCGTGAGCATCCCCGGCGAGAGCACGAAGCGCCAGATCGGCATCGAAAGGAAGCTGTCGCGCCAGCGCCCGCCCAGCCGGTCGCGGCTGCCGGCGATCGCCGCCTGCAGCCAGCGATCCCAGGCTTCGCTGAACGACGACGGCATGCGCCGCGCGATGAAATCGCCGGTGCCGGGAATCTTGCCGTACCAGCCGGCGGAAAAGTTTTCCTGCGGCACCGCGCCGGCCGAGATCATGGCCGCTCGGACAGCGCTTCGCGCAGATGCGCGCCCAGATCGCGCTTGGCGGCCTCGGGCAGCTGCCAGACTTGCAGGGCGGCCTTCTCGATCGCCTGCGGGTCGCGGCGCGCGTCGTTGTGCAAGCTCGCGTCGCCAGCGTTATCCAGCGATATGGCGAGGTGCGCCAAGAGCCCGTCGCGCAGCGCGTTGCGATACGCGCGAGCGGCTTGCGCGCCGAGCTTGTCGCCCTGGTAGAAACCGGCGCGCAGCAGCCCCGAATCGCCGCCGCGGGCGCTGTCGCGCAGCTCGCGCAGCCTGTTGAGCACCGCAATCAGCTTGGCTTCTTCGCCGGCGCGGATGCTCGGCAGCGCCTCGATCTCGCGCTTCGCTTCGCCCGTCTTGGCTTCGGCCGACGCGATCAGGCTGCGGTTGCCGAAGAAGCTACCGGTCCAAAGCAGCGCAAACGCGATCGCCACTGCGGCGAACGCCGCATACGCAGCAAGGCGCGCAAAGCGGCGGCCGCGCTCGGCCGCCATGTCGAGGCCGGCCAGGCCCGATTCGCCGAAGATCACCTCGTGCAGCAGGCGCTTGAGGAAATAGCTCTTGCCGGCACCGGCGGCGGGCGGCTGCACCTTGCGCTCGAGATTGAAGCTGCGCGCGAGCGTGCCGAGCACGCGGTCGATCGGGCTGCCCTCCTGGGTGCCGCTGGTGAAATACACCCCGCGCACGAACGGCGCCTCGCCGACCCAGGCGCCGCCGAAGGCGCCTTCGAGGAACTTGGCGATGAGCGGCCCGGCGACGCGGTACTGCTGCGGGAAACGGTAGATCGTGGCGCGCTTCTGCAGGTCGCGCGTCTCCTGCAGCCGCTCGGGAAGCAGCGTATAGAGCCGCCGCTCGAGATGCCCGAACTCCTCCTTGAAGCGCTCGGCCAGGCCGCGCGCCTGCTCGGTCGAGTCGAAGGTCGTGCCCCAGACCTGGGCGCGGTGCTTGGCATCGAACTCGGAATAGAACTCGGTGAACCCGGCCAAGAGATCAGTCTTGGTGACCATCAGGTAGATGGGCAGGCGCACGCCGAGGCGCGCGTAGAGCTCGCGCACGCGGTCGCGCACATGCTTCGCATAGCGCGCGAGCTCGTCGTCGTTCCAGTGCACCAGGTCGGCGATGCTGACGGTGATGATCACCCCGTTCAGCGGCTGGCGCGGCCGGAAGCGCTTGAGGAGATCGAGGAAGCCCAGCCAGGCGGCGGCATCGGCCTGCTTGTCGCTTTCCTGTGTCGTATAGCGGCCGGCGGTGTCGACGAGCACCGCCTGGTCCGTGAACCACCAGTCGCAATTGCGCGTGCCGCCGACGCCTTGCAGCGCCTGCTCGCCGGCACGCGGGTCGCCGAGCGGGAAGCGCAGGCCGGCATTGAGCAGTGCGGTGGTCTTGCCCGAGCCGGGGGCGCCGATGAACATGTACCAGGGCAGCTGCGAGACCGTGCGGCGCTCGCCCTCCGGGGTACGGAAGCGCGCCTTGCGCAGCACGCCGAGCGCGTCCTCGAAGCGCTTGCGCAGGGTCTGCAGCTCTGCCGCGGCGCGCTCGGCGGAATCTGCATCGAGCGAGCCCCCGACCAGGCCGGCGAGGAGCTGCTCGTTCTCCTTGGCAGCGCGGCGCGTGCGCCAGAATTCCCAGGCGACGAAAACCGCGCCAACGAGGACGATGAGCGCGATGCGCTGCATCGTGCCTTCGAGTGGGCCGAGCATGTCGCCCACGAACCAGACAGCCGCGGAAAACGCGAGCCATGCCGCGCCGCCGACGATCCAGCGCAGGTTCATGATCCGCTCCGCAGGATGATCGCCACGCGCCGGTTCTTGGCGCGGTTGGCGGCGCTGTCGTTGGGCACGAGCGGCTCGGAATCCGCGAGTCCCTCGGCGCGCAAACGCGCCGGATCCTTCATGTCCGCGGCCATCAATCCGACCACGGAGCGCGCGCGCTCGGTGGAGAGCTCCCAGTTCGACGGAAAGCGCGCGGTGCGGATCGGCTGGTCGTCAGTGTGCCCGGTGACGAGCACCGCGCCGGGGACTTTGTCCAGCGCCTCGGCGACGCGCTGGATCACCGGCTGCACCTTGGCATCGGGCCGCGTGCTGCCGGGGGCGAAGAGCTGGTCGCCTTTCAACAGGATCAGGGTGCCATCGGCGAGCTGCGAAACCTCCACGTCGGCGGCGCCGATCGATTTCGCGAGCTGCTCGGCTACCGGCACCACGCCGGGCTTGGGGGCGGCTTTCGGCGCGGCCGCGGCGGCTGCAAGCGGCGGCAGCTTGAGGCGAGCGAGCTCGCGCGCCACCGGGTCCGAGCGCGCGCCGAGCAGCACGCTGTAGCCGAAGTAGAGGCCGGCAAGCACCAGGGCGCAGGCCGACGCCGCGCCCCAGATCGCAAGCGCACCGGGCACGCGCCGGGCGCGCACCTGGGCGCCGCGCCAGCGCGCCGAGAGCTCGGTCGACTTCTTGCCCTGGCGCTGCTCGATGAATTCGTACAGGCGCGTGCGGGCCTGGGTGAGCGCCTGTCGGCCGCCTTCACCACTGCGGTAGCGGCCTTCGAAGCCGAGCGCGAGGCACACGTAGAAGAACTCCAGCAGTTCCACGTGCCGCTCAGGCTCGGCGAGCATCTCGTCGAGCAGGGTGAAGAACTTCTCGCCGCCGTTGTCCTCGCCCTGGAGCTCGGCAAGCAGGCTCGCCCACTCGCGTCCCCATGGCGTGGCCGCGGCGGAGTCGTCGAGCAGCGCGCAGAGCGCAAAGCGCGCCGTCTGCATCTGGTCATCGGCAATGCCGGCGGCAATCGCGCTGCGCTCGAAGCCATCGATCTGCTCGCGCAGCCGCACCCGCAGCCCCGCGGGATCGGGATGGCGCAGCGCGTGCCGGATCTGCGGCACGGCGGCGAGGATCGGGTTGGCGGCTTCGACGAGGGGGTTCAAGCCGCCGAGCGCCGCGAGATCCGCGGCCGCGGCGTGGCGTTCGATCGACGGCGCGAACGCGCTGCGTTTTCGGCCCGGGGTCGGAAGAACTACGGTTGCATCGGCGTCATCGGCCTGCTGAGCGCGCTCGCTCATTGCTTCCCCCCCAAAGTTCGCCGCATTGTCGAACGGCGGGCGCCCGCCTCTGCGTGCAGCGCCGCGTGACTTAATTCTAATTATGTACTGACTTGGGCGGAGTACTGCGGGCTGCTACTAGCGCCGCATCGGCGCGGGGACTTCGCAAGTCCCGAGCGCGCGGGCGAAGCCGTACCACTTCAGGGATTCGGCGTAGTCGCGGGAGACGCCGATCAGACCCTTGTCGTAGATATCACCGAGCCGTTTGGCCGATTCGCAGCTGCCGCCGCGCGCCGCCGCGATATACGCCTTGACGGCTTCCTTGCCCTTGCCCTCGCCTTCGAGACCTTGCGCCACCTGGAAGCCACCGCCCGTTGCCGGTGCTGCGCCTCCCGCCTGCGGTGCCGGCGCCTGCTTCGCCGCCCGCTCCGCCGCGAGGCGATCGCGCTCGGCCTTTTCCGTCGCGGCCTTGGCGTCCGCGGCGAGCTTCTCGTTCTGCGCTCTGTCGGCCGCGATCCGCGCGCGCTCCGCGTCGAGCGCCGCCTTCTCCTGGGCGAACTTCTCGGACGCCGCCTTCTCTGCCGCGGCGCGCTCGGCCGCAGCGCGGGATTCCGCCTGCTTCTGCGCATCCTGCTTCTTCGCTTCGTCGGCCTTGGCCGTCTTGGCCTCGTCGGCCTTCTTCGCGGTCTTGGCCTCGTCGGCCTTCTTCTCGGCGGCGAGCTTCTCTTTCTCCGCCGCCTTGGTCACATCCGCCTGCTTCTTCGCATCGGCTTCGGCCCTGACGCGCGCCTCGGCCAGTTCCTTCTGCTTGGCGAGGTCGCCCGACTTCTTGGCCTCGGCTTCGGCCGCCCGCGCCTTCTCGAGCGCGATGCGCGACTGCTCTTCCTTCTGCTTCGCCTGCTCGAGCTCCACGGTCTTCTTCTTCGCTTCGTCGAGCTGCTTCTGCATGGCCTGGATCTTGGCGGCGGCTTCCGGGTCTTCCTTCGGCAGCATGAAGATCACGCCGCCGGCGATGGCGAGCACCACCGCGCCGACGATCGCGGCGAGCTTGATCGCCTGCTTCTTGCCGCCGGGCTGGGCCTCGGCTTCCTCGGCGCGCTTCTTGAGCTCGGCCTCACGCTTGGCGAACTCGGCCTTCTGCTTCGCTTCGGACTCGGCTCGTGCCTTGAGTTCCGCCTCGCGCTTGGTTTTCTCGTCCGCTTCGCGCTTCGCACGCGCCTCGGCTTCGGCTTTCGCCTTCGCGGCGCTCTCGGCCCTTTCCTTGGCCTCGGCCTCGGCACGGGCCTTGGCCTCCGCTTGACGCTTCGCCTCGGCTTCGGCTTCGCGCTTCTTGTAATCGGCCTCTTTCTTGGCCATCTCGGCGGCGGCTTCCTGCCGCGCCTTCTCGACCGCCTCTTTGCGCGCCTTCTCCTCGGCCTCGGCGCGCGCCTTGGCATCCATGCCGAGCTTCGCCTCGGCTTCGGCCTCGCGTTTCTTGAATTCGGCTTCGCGCTTGGCGAGCTCGGCCGCGGCTTCCTGCTTCGCCTTCTCGGCCTCCTGCCGCGCCTTCTCGGCTTCCTGCTTCGCGCGCGCCTGCGCCTCGGCCTCGCGCTTCTTGTACTCCTCCTCCTTCTTGGCCATCTCGGCTTCGAGCCTGGCCTTCTCGGCTTCGAGCTTGGACTTGGCCTCGGCCTCGCGCCGCGCGGCCTCTTCGGCTTCCTTCTTCTCCTGCTCTTTCGCCTTGGCGGTCGACTCTTCGAGCGGCACGCCGCGCAGCTTCGCGATCTTGCGCTTGGCGAGCGCGGCGTAGATTCCCGTCGGGAACTGCTGGACGTAGAGGTCGAAGTCGTCGGGGTCGTTGCCGTCCTTGATGGCGCGCCAGAACTCGAGTTCGACTTCCTGGTTGCTGCCGGCCTGGGTGCCGGTGCTCTGCGTGCGCGAGGATTCCTGCGCCGGCGCCTTGGCTACGGCCGGGGCAGGCTTCACCATGGCGGCGAATTCCCCGGTCATCGCGCCGGCCACGGTCTTGTCCGAGTCGTCCTCTTCCGGCTTGCCTTCGAGCGCGCGCCTGAGCGCAACGGCGAGGTCGCGCGCCGACTGGTAGCGCTGGTCGGGATTCTTCGCGAGCGCCTTGTTCACCACCGCATCGAAGAGCGGCGTGATGGCATTGTTCAGCGATGAGGGTAGCGGCGGCTCTTCCTGGATGATCTTCTTCGCGATGGTCCAGGCGCCGCTGCCGGTGAACGGTTTCTCGCCGCAGAGGAACTGGTACAGGATGATGCCGGCGGAAAACACATCGGTGCGCTTGTCGATGTTGCCGCCGGTGATCTGCTCGGGCGACATGTAGGCCGGCGTGCCGACCATCGTGCCGGCCTGCGTGCGTTCGACCGAGGTCTTATCGCTGTCTTGAACACGCGCGACGCCGAAGTCCGTGAGCTTGGTGCGCGCCTGCGCATCGAGCATCACGTTGGCGGGCTTGATGTCGCGGTGGATGATGCCGGCGTTGTGCGCGAAGTCGAGCGCGTCGCACAGCTCCGCCATGATGCGCACCGCTTCCTTCAGGTCGAAGCGCTCGTTCGCGTCGAAGAAGGTCTTGAGTTCCTTGCCCTTGATGAACTCCATCACGAGGTAGGCGATGTCGCCTTCCTCGCCGAAGTCGTACACCTGGACGATGTTCGGGTGGTTCAAGCGCGCGACGGCCTGCGCCTCGCGCACGAACCGCATGGAATAGTCTTTGGCGGTGTCCTCGTCGAGGTGGCTCTTGAGGATGGTCTTGATTGCTACGCGGCGTCCGAGGCGCGGGTCGATGCCCTCGTAGACGACGCCCATGGCGCCCTTACCGAGCGTGCGCTCGATGTTGTAGCGGCCTAGTGTTTTGAGGTCAGGGACCGGGGCGGCAGCCATGGCTCAGGACTTTATTGCATCCCCTTGTGCGTAGTGCGTAATTATCTGTTCCGCGTAGCGATGCGACAAGGCAGTACGTCGCAGGATTACGACCGCCTGTCAACGCCCCCGCTAAATAGGTGTGCCGCCGTGGAATCGGGAGGGCTTTTCATATCGTCGCGCTCTCGTTTTCCGGCGGCGTCTTGATATCCCAGCAAGCGATAGCGCCGACGCCTTTGCTCGGCCGTAAGATTGTGTTTTTGCAACCTTTTACGCTTACGGTTTCGGTTTCGGCCTGGGACGCGGTTTGGCTTTCGGCGCCGCCTTCGCCTTGGGCTTGCCCTTCGCGACGCGCTTCTTGGGCTCGATGTCGGTCTTTTGCTGCGCCGCAGAATCAGCGTTCTGCGCAGCCGCGGGACGAAACCCGATAGTCGAAGCAATGGCAAACACCCCGGCGATCAGGAGCCGGGGCAGTTCCTGCCTGAGCCTCATTCGCAGAAGAACTCGAGGACGTCGGTGGCGGTAGCGCGCGACTGGCCGAAGGCGATCCAGCCGTGCCCGCGCAGGGTGAACTCCTCGCGGCGCAGCACGATTTCCTTGTCGCCCTCGATGGTGATGAAGGTGCCGTTCGCGCTGTGGTCGGTGAGGATGAACTTGTCGAGCCGCCGCTCGATCTTGCCGTGGGCGCGCGAGGCCATGCGCTCCTTGATGACGAGGTCGGCCGAGGCATCGCGCCCGAGCGCCACGGCGGGCCGTTCCGAGGAGAGGATCATCTCGTTTCCCTGCACCATCAGGCGCAGCTTAGCGTTCTTCGGCTTGTAGACCGACTTCTGCGAAGCGAGCGTGGTCATGTCCTCGCTTTGCTGCCACATGAGCTCGTAGACCTGGATCTCCTGCGCCTTGCCCTTCACCTGGATCGTGGTGATGGCGCGCGTGGCGGCCTTGAGCATCGGCGACATCAGCATCACCGTGTCGCGCGCGGTGATGATTTGTCCTTTTGTCGCCACGCCGGCGAGGCGCGCGGCGAGGTTGACCGCGTCGCCGAACACGTCGCCGTCGCGCTCGACCACCGGGCCGTGGTTGAAGCCGATGCGGATGCCGATCTGCGTGGTGCCGACCGGGGGCATCTCGGAGATCGCCGACTGCATCTCGATCGCCGCATCGGCCGCCTGGTCCGCGGTGGCGAAGGCGGACATCACCTCGTCGCCGATCGTCTTGATGACGCGGCCCTTGGCGTTGACGGTCTTCTCGCGCATGAGATTCACGCACTTCTCGATAGCGGCGTGCGCGACGGCGTCCCCCGCCGTCTCGTACAGCTTGGTGCTGCCGCTGACATCGGCAAACAGCACCGCCGCTTCGCTGACCGCCTCCGCCATTTACCCGCCGGCCTCCCTTACGGGCTGATTGTACCCGGGAGCAAAAAAATCGGGGCGCAGCTCGCGCCCCGAGCCTCCCGTGACCGCCCTTCGTTATTTGCAGGCCGTGTTCTCCCGGCTTTCCTCGAAGCAATCCGGCGTCGAAATGCCGGTCTCGTCGATGCGGTGATCCATCGGCGGCGTCGTGCCGACATCGCCCGCGAAGCCGTAGTCGATCTGCTTCGCCACGCTGTCGGTCGACTGCGCGTCCTTCAGGGCCTGCGCCGCGATCTGCGCCACCGTCGCGCCGATCGATCCCGTGATCAACAAGACCGTTCCGCAGGCCGGACCGCCGATACACGCGCCGTTGAAGAACACGTTCGCGTTCGCATTGGTCGTGTTGAACGCGATCGGCTGCGTCGTGCCGGTCAGGTTAAAGCTCGAGGCATTGCCCGTCATCAAGAGATTGCCGGAGATCTGCGTATCGAGGTTCGTCACGGCGTTGAAGCTGTCGAATGTGCCCGAGGCAGCAGTCACCGTTCCGCCTGAAGTGATGCCCGTCGTGCCGATCGCACCCGCAGTCGCTGCCTTCAGGATCACGATGCCCGAACCGGCGTTGATCGTGCCCGGCCTGAGCAGATTGGCCGCCGAGAGCGAGATGCCGCCGTTCGCGGCCGCGTTCACCACACTCTGGAAGTCGTTCGTGTTGGTGCAGCTCACGCTTCCCGCGATCGATACCGTGCACGCACCGAGCGCGATCGAGCCGGCCCCGCCGGTGGTCGAGCTCGCTCCCGTGCCGAGGTTCACCACACCCGTCACCGTCAGCGGCGCGGTCTGCGTGATGCTGCCGCCGTTGGTCGTGGAGGTGAGTGTCCCCGTGATCGTGCCGGTGCCGAGATCCAGCGCGCCGGTGTTGATCGTGGTCAGCGCGCCGGTGCTGATCGTGCCGAACGCGAGCGTGTTCTTGTCGGTGATCTGCGTCGCGCCGCCCGTGACGTTCACCAGCCCGCCGAAGTCGTTCGTCGTGCTCGTCACCGTGATGCTGTTCCCGGTGGCGGTGAGGTTGGTTACCCCCGTCACCGACACGCTGCCCGAGGACTGCGTGACCGCGCCGCTCGAAGTCAGCGTCAGCGTTCCCGCCGTGCTCGTGCCTGCGAGATCGGTTGCCGAGTTCTCGTTCACGGTCACCGGCCCGGTCGTGTTGAACGTCAGCGAACCGAAGTTCGCCGTACCGGCGCCGCCCAGCGTGATGACACCGCCGCCGCTGGCGGTGAACGAGGCGTTGCAGCACACCGTCAGCACTTCGCCGGCGCTCTCTGCCAGCGTGATGCTCGTACCCGAGAAGCTGGCGGTCGTCGCCACCGTGAGGTTGCTCGGTGCCAGATCGGTGATCGAGCCGGTGGAACTCAGCACCAGGCTATTCGCCGTGCTGGTGCCCGTGAGCACAGTCGCCGAATCCTGCGCGAGGTTGACCGCTCCGCCCGAGTTGAACGTCAGCGTACTGAAGGTCATCGAGTCGCTCGCCTGGTTGCCCAGATCGATGCTCGTCGCCGACAGGTTCGCGTTGTTCGTCACCGCCAGCGAGGCAGATGCCGTGTTGGACAGCGCGCCGGCGGAACTCAGCACCAGGCTGGCCGCCGTGTTCGTGCCGGTGAGTTGCGTGGCCGAATCTTCCGCGATCGAGACCGCGCCAGCCGAGTTGTAAGTCAGCGTGCCGAAGTTCATCGCATCGCCGGTCTGGTTGCCCAGGTCGATGCTCGCG